>NZ_JBHVKJ010000023.1:0-73365 GCF_042798275.1 Nocardioides sp. NPDC057767
GCCGCAGACATCGTCTGCGGCGGGCCGGGTCGGAAGGCAGCTGAAGCTACGAGCCGCTGTGGGAGTCGGCCAGACGCGACTCCTCGGCGGCGTGGTCCTCGAGCTCCTTGCGGCGGCGCTCGACCTGCAGCGCGACCTCGGCCGGGTCGTCGATGAGCGCGGCCATGCCGCCGGGGACGCGTTCGAGCGCCTCACGGGCGAAGATCTGCTGCATGGTGGTGGTGCGCTCGGAGCGGTCCTTGCCGATGAACGACATCATCCAGTGCAGGGTCGCGGTGAGCCGGTTGCGGAACCCGGTCATGTAGGCCAGGTGGACCAGCAGCCAGCCGAACCAGGCGAGGACGCCGGAGAGCTTGAAGCTGCCCATCATCAGGACCGCGTTGAAGCGGGAGATGGTGGCCATCGAGCCCTTGTCGAAGTACTTGAAGTTGCCGGGCTCCGGCTTGTTCTTCAGACGGGCCTTGATCGTCTTGGCCGAGTGCTTGCCACCCTGGATCGCGACCTGCGCGACACCGGGAAGGTGGTCGAGACTGATCATGTCGCCGACCACGAAGATCTCGGGGTGGCCCGGCAGGGTCAGGTCGGGGTTGACCGCGATCCGGCCGGCACGGTCGAGCTCGGCACCGGTCTGCTCGGAGAGCGTCTTGCCGAGCGGGGAGGCCTGCACGCCGGCGGCCCAGATCTTCGCGATCGACCCGATCCGCTCGGTCCGGCCGTCCTTGAACTTCATCTCGATGCCGAACTCGTCGACATGGGTGACCATCGCGCCGAGGACGACCTCGACACCGGCCTTCTCCAGGGCCTTCTCGGCCTTGGCGCCGAGCTTCTCGCCGAACGGCGGGAGCACCTGCGGCGCGGCGTCGACCAGGACCACCCGGGCCTTCTCGGACTGGATGTGGGTGAAGTCCTTCTTGAGCACCCGGCGGGACAGCTCGGCGATCTGGCCGGCCATCTCCACACCGGTCGGACCGGCGCCGACGACGACGAAGGTGAGCAGGTCGCCGATCGGCTCGCCGCGCGAGGCGGTGAGCTCGGCGATCTCGAAGGCGCCGAAGATGCGGCCGCGCAGCTCGAGCGCGTCGTCGATCGACTTCATGCCGGGCGCGAACTCGGCGAAGTGGTCGTTGCCGAAGTAGGACTGTCCGGCGCCGGCGGCGACGATCAGCGAGTCGTAGGGAACGTCGATCTCCTGGTTGAGGATGCTCGCCTTGACCGTCTTGGCCTCGGCGTCGATCTCGCTGACCTCGCCCAGCAGCACCCGGGCGTTCTTCTGCCGGTGCAGGATGTCACGGGTCGGCGGGGCGATCTCGCCCTGCGACAGGATCCCGGTCGCCACCTGGTAGAGCAGCGGCTGGAACAGGTGATGGGTCGTCTTCGCGATCAAGGTCACCTCGACGTCGTCGCGGCCCTTGAACGCCTTCGCGGAGAAGAGTCCCCCGAAGCCGGAACCGATGATGACGACCCGGTGCTTTGCCTGGTCCGCTGACATTGCCTAATCCCCTACCTCAAACGAGACCTTTTGAACGTTCCACCCATATTCTGAACCATCGCGGCGGATCTGTTCATTCCCGGGCACGACTACTTCGTCACAGTTGCCAGCCGACCGATGAGCATGCGTTCCTGCCGCGTGTCCGTTACCGACTCGAGACCCGCTGACTTTAATCTGTGAGGGCGACCGGGACCTTGTGCCCTAGTCCTCCATGGCCCGGATCAGACACCTTCAAGTGCGGAAAATTCTTGCAACGAACAGCACACAACCCCATCGTGTGTATCCCGACCCGCGAGATCGGAGGAGGAGAACATGCCGTTGAGCCGGCCAGCTCTCCTGCTTCGCACCGGTTCCCGCGCCGTTCAGGACGCCCGCGCCTGGGTCCGGGCGGCCTGTGAGGAGATCGAACGCACCGATCTGGTCGACTGCGCCGAGTTCGGCGTCTCCGAGCTGGTCTCCAACGCCCTCTTCCACGGCACCGCACCGGTCACGATCCGGATGCGCGGCACGGTCGACCATCCCCGGGTGGAGATCCGCGACGCCTCGACCGAGCCGCCGCTGCTGCCGGTCCCCCTCGCCCTCGACGACGAGGACGAGGTCCTGCTGACGGTCGGTCGCGGGCTCTCGATCGTGGCCAGCGTCTCCGACGCCTGGGGCGCCGACATCGACGCTGCCGGCAAGACCGTCTGGTTCACCCCGGCGGCCGAGATCAGCGAGGGCGACGGGGTCGAGGGCGTGATCACCGGCCCCGCCGGCGCACCACCCAAGCCCGAGCGCCTCGGCTCCGAGACCGTGCAGGTCAGCATCCTCGGCGTGCCTCTCGCCCTCTACCGAGGCTTCCAGCACCACTTCCGCGAGCTGCGGCGGGAGGTACGCCTCCTCTCGCTCGCCCACGCCAACGACTACCCCCTCGCCGCCAGCCTCTCGACCCTGTTCGGCTCGCTGGAGCGCCAGCTCCTCGACGGCCTCGGCCACGGCCAGCTCTCCGGCGTGATCGGGCAGGGATCGGGCAGCCACCGGGAGACGGCCGACCTGCACGTACGCATGCCGCGGTCCGCCGCGGAGACGATGCGCCGGTTCCTCGACATGCTCGATCTCATCGACGAGTTCTGCCGCCAGGAGCGCCTGCTCGTCCTCGCCCGCTCTCCCGAGCAGGTCGCCTTCCAGCGCTGGTTCCTCGGCGAATATCTCACCCAGGCCGCCGGCGGCCGCCCCACCCGGTGGAGCGCGGCCCAGATGGCCGGCCCCCGGTTCTAGAACCCGTACGCTGTCCGCGTGCTGCGTGAGCATGGCGACCTGCTCGCCCCCATCGCGGCCGGCGGAGCGCTCGGCTCGCTGGCCCGCTGGGGGCTCGCGACGGTTCTCCCCCACGGTGGCCACACCTGGCCGTGGGCGACCCTCCTCGCGAACGTCTCCGGCTGTCTGCTGCTGGGGGTGCTGATGGCGTTCGTCCTGGGCCCGTGGTCCACCGTCCCGTTCTGGAGCCGCTACCTGCGCCCGTTCCTCGGCGTCGGCGTCCTCGGCGGTTACACCACGTTCTCGACCTACGAGCTGGAGACGTACGTCCTGGGCGGACATGCGCCCGCGTTCGCGATGCTCTACCTGATCGTCTCGGTGATCGCCGGGATCGGCGCCGCCTGGCTCGGACTGACGCTCGGCCGGGTGATCGTGCTCGACAGCGGCCGCCAGGTGGTGGTCGACGGCATCGACCCCGACCTCGATCCCGACCCCGCGCCGGACCGGGGCAGAGGAGAGGATCGATGACCGCGCTCCTGGTCCTGCTCGGCGGCGCGATCGGGGCGCCGGCCCGCTACCTGACCGACCTCTACGTGCGCGAGTGGACCGGCACGGACTTCCCGTGGGGGACGATGGCGGTCAACGCCGTCGGCTCCTTCGTGCTGGGTGCGCTGGCCGGGGCAGCCGCGGGCGGCGTACTTCCCGGGTGGGTGCTCACTCTGGTCGGCACCGGCTTCTGCGGGGCGCTGACCACGTTCTCCACCTTCTCCTACGAGACCGTCCGCCTGGCCGAGAACGGCCGCTGGCGATCAGCCGCCCTGAACGTCCTCGGCTCCCTCGCGATCGGGACCGCAGCGGTCACTCTCGGCTACCTCCTGATGCATCACTGAGCTCCAGCGCTGCGCGAATTGCGAAGCAATCGCCAACAACAAGCCCAGTCCAGTGCGCCCCTCGTCTGGACGCAGCGCAGTGAGGAGCGCCAGCGACGAGCGCAGCGGAGGAAGACGAGGGTTATAGCGCTGGACTCGCGACGCGTCAGCGTCGCAAATGGAAGAGCAATCGCCAACAACCCAGCGCTGAAGCGCCCCTCGTCTGGACGCAGCGCAGTGAGGAGCGCAGCGACGAACGAAGCGGAGGAAGACGAGGGTCAAGCGCAAGCGCTGCGCGAATTGCGAAGCAATCGCCAACAATCAAGCCCAGCCCAATTGGTGGAGCTTCTCGTCGTCGATGCCGAAGTGGTGGGCGATCTCGTGGATGACGGTGATGCGGATCTCGGCCGCCAGGTCGGCCTCGTCGACACACATCTGCTGGAGCGGCTGGCGGAAGATGAAGATGCGGTCGGGCAGGGTGAGGCCGTAGAGATCGTTGCGATCGGTCAGCGCGACGCCGTCGTAGAGCCCGAGGGTGTCCTGCGGCTCGCTCTCGGGTGGCCACTCCTCGACGAGGACGACGAGGTTGTGCACCTGGGCGGCCAGCTCGTCCGGGATGGCGTCGAGCGCCTGGTCCACGAGTGCGTCGAAGCGCTCTGGGCTTATCTCAATCCCCACAGGCGCTATTCTGCCGGGTGACAGATACGGCTACGCAACTGCTTCCGAAGTATTTTTCCGAAGGTTTGCGCGAGCCTGGCGCTCCAGGTCCCGCTGGCGGAGCTCTCCGTTGCGGGGGCGGCCACGGGTGCGCTTGCGAGCGACCACGATCCCTTCGTAGAAGACCTCGCCGCCCCACACGCCGTGGGGCTCCTGCCGCGCGATGGCGCCCTGCAGGCAGGAACGCTGCAGCGGACACGTGTGGCACAGCTCCTTGGCCCGGTCGGCGTCGGCGCTGGTCGCGGCGAACCACAGGTCCCCGTCCTCGATCGCACAGGGCAGCTCGTTCCAGTGCACGCCCGACGTCTCCCGTGCCGTCGCCACAGGCGAAACAGTCATCTCAGTCCCATCCCCTCGCTGATCCCCCTCGTCAGGGATACCCACCAAAGAGGGTGGTCGGATGGCCTGTCAGTTTTCTGTCAATCGGTAGGTGCTTGGATCGGTCACGCAGAGTTGAGGTGTCATCTACATCAGGGGATTCCACAACATCGCGACCCTGCTGGTACAAACTGTCCACACTAGAGGGAGGAAGGGCTAGGGTTTGCGACCATGCGCTCAATGAGAAGGGCCTCGGCGTCCATCACCGTGGGCCACCGACCCGTGGAGGATTTCCACCGACGGATGGCGCATGATCCCAACAGCCGAGCCATCGCCTCGGAGACCCGCGACTGGCTGCTGGTGAAGTCCCTTCTCCAGCCCGGCGAGGTCCAGTGGGTGCGGGTCGCGGTCAAGTTCCCCCACGAGGGAAATGCCTCGGGTCACGCGTTCCTGACCGACCGCCGGGTGATGTTCGAGTTCCACGAGCGTGTCTTCTCGGTCAACCTGGCCGTGGTCACCTTCATCGGTGTCCCGCCGCCGCCCAGCCTCGGCGACTTCATCATCGAGGCTCTCGTGCCCGGCTCGTCCTACTCCACGACGATGAAGATCCGCGACAAGGACGCCTTCCACGACTTCTTCCCGACCCTCGACTACGCCGCCCGGGCAGCCGGCGCGCAGCTGAACGTCGACGCCAGCTGGGGTGGCGAGTACGGGTCCGGCAACGCCTACGGCCAGCCCGCCCCCACCAGCTACGGCGTGGCTCCGGCGCCGGGGTCCTACCCGCCCCCGGGCTCTGCCTACCCGAACACCGGCTCCTACTACCCCAACCAGGGCTCGTCGTACGGCACCAACACCGGTGCCTACGGCCAGGCACCGAACACGGGCGCCCAGCGCGCCGTCGGCAGCGCCTACGGCGGTCAGCTGGGAGCCCAGCAGCGCGCCCGTGAGGAGGCCGCGCTGGTCGAGGCCAACCTCGCCCACGCGCTCCCCGCCTTCCTGCACGAGGGTGAGTCGATCCTCGCCGGTGCCGACATGATCCAGAACATGACGGACGTCGAGATGAAGGTGATGGCCACCGAGTCACGCCTGATCGTCGTCGAGGGCAACATCCTGTGGGCCTCTCCGCTCGAGCACACCCACGTCATCTACGCCGGTGGCGAGCGCAGCCACCTGCGCCTGCTCGCCGAGCGGGTCACCGAGACCATGGCGCTGACCCCCGGGCCGCCCACGGCCAACCCCTCCGATCGGCGCCGCCTCGTGCTGCGTACGCTGCGCGACGCTGCTGCCGGCGAGCAGCTGCACAACCACCTGACCACCAACGGCGGCCAGGTCTTCGACGCCTGGCCTGAGTAATTTGCGATTGCTTCGCAATTCGCGCAGCGCTTCCGCTTGACCCTCGTCTTCCTCCGCTCCGTTCGTCGCTGCGCTCCTCACTGCGCTGCGTCCAGACGAGGGGCGCTCCAGCGCTGGGTTCGGATGTAGCGGTCGCAAATGAGCGAGAGCCCCAGCCGTTTCGGCTGGGGCTCTCGTGCGTGTGGTGTGGATCAGTCCTGCGGGTTGAAGAACAGGCCGAGGGCGACCGCCCAGACGACGTGCCACAGGTAGACACCCAGGACGGTGCCCCACCCGAGGTTGATGGAGAAGAAGCCCGGGTCGATGCCGATGACGTCCTCCGGGTGCAGGGCGGGGATCCACCAACCGCAGGACGCGGTGGCAAGGAACATGCCCATACCGAGCGAACGCGCGAGGTTGCTCGAGGTGGTGTGGGTCTTGCCGAGCCACGGGAAGATCACCAGCGCGTAGGCGAGCGCGAAGACCATGCCGTTGAAGTAGTGGAAGCCCATACCGGCGAACCACTGCGAGACGGCGAAGCCGGCCTCGTTGGCGGTTGCGTTCGGGGTCAGGATGACGCCGTTGAAGAACGCGAAGTCCAGCGGGCCCTCCATGATGCCGAGGCCGTAGATCCAGTAGCCGAACATCGTGGCGAGCTGGGTGGCACCGAAACCGGCGACGAGGGCACCGATGAGGCGGTTGTTGTTGACGAACTGCGGCCAGTGCGTGCCGGTGGTCTGCGCCATCACGGCCGGCTGCTGGATCGCCGGCTCCTGGTACTGCGGCTGGGCCTGGGACTGCTGCGGACGCTGGTCCCATCCGAGAGCGGAGGGCTGCTGCTGCGCCGGCGCGGCCGGGGTGCGGTAGGCACCGTTCGTCTGCATCCGTGACGCAAGCTCGTCCGCACTCGCCGCATGGGGCGGCCGATGCGGGTAGTACGACGACATGGTGGTGTTGCCTCCTGAATACCGAACGTCTTAGTCGTTCCCCCGTGCCATGCCGAGCTGCGACGTCGACACAAGCGGCAGAATCCTCTCACGAGAGGACAGCAGCCTGCACGTTACCGCCAAATCGGCTTATATCCCACAGGGTCGAACGGCCCGAGCCGGGGGGTGAGATCTAGGGATCTCTGGCCCGAGACTCCTACCGAAGCAGGACGACAACCCTCCCACGCCCGAGCCCCCTCGCGCTCGCCACAGCCCGGCGTGTCCCACGCTCCGGCAACAACACGAGATCGCATCAGTAACACCAGCCCCAGGGACACCCGGTTGACCGGGAATCCCTGGACTCGACGGGTGTTTCAGTGCCCACCAACTCCAGGTTCCCCGGTCCACCGGGGTACCCCGCACGCCGGCCCGAACCCGACACAGCACCCCGAGCAACTAAGGGGGTGCGGGGGATATCCCCCGCCGCGGCCGAAGGCCGCAATGTAAATGACGAAGAGGACGTGGTCGCTTTACGCGACACACGTCCTCTCTGATTCGTCCGCGACCCTGACGAGACTTGAACTCGCGACCTCCGCCGTGACAGGGCGGCGCGCTAACCAACTGCGCTACAGGGCCTTGTTGTTTCCGCTCTCTGCGGCAACGGGAAAAACATAGCCCATGGGTGCGGAGGATTCACAATCGGGGACGCGTCCTACTCCTCGAAGGCCTCCTCGCCCTTCGGTTCCTCGTCGGTGAGGCCCTCGACGAGTCGGTTCTTGACCATGTAGGCCATCGCCCGTTCGGCCGCCCGGGCCTTGCGCCGGAGGGCCTCGACGCCGGGGGCCTTCTCGTCGCTGTAGGCCGCGAGCCGAGCGACCTCGCGTCCGGTCTGACGCTGGATCTCCGACATCGCGAGCCACACCCCGAGGTCCTGCTCGAGGCCTTCGCGGGAGCGCAGGATCGCGGCGGTGAGGAGCTGGATGACGGTGACCTCGACGTCCTCGGCGGTGGACGAGCTGGAGACGAGGGTGGCGGCGATGGTGCCGGCGCCGGTGGTGGTGATCGCACCGGCGGTGACGAGCCCGCCGACCATCCCACCGGGCCCGAAGGCGGAGAGGGCGCCGATGATCGCCGCTCCCCCGGCGAGGCCGGCGGGCGCGGCCAGGGCGAGCCCGATCGGCCCGGCCACCAGCACGGCGGCACCGATCCCGATGCCGACCCACAGCTTCCACTGGTCGACCGGGTAGACGGCCTTCGACGCCGACTGCATCGCGATGTGCAGGTTCTCACCGAGCCCTCCGCCGAGTCCCATCCAGACCGTCAGGTCGTGGAAGGCCTGGCGGCGTACGTCGTCGGGCACGTCGATCTCGTAGGGCCGCACCGGGTTGGCGGTCGCCAGCGCCACCAGGGCGAGGACGGCCTCCTCTTTGGAGAGCTGGGTCAGCGGCTTGGGACGAGGCAGCTCCTGGTCACCGGGGATGTCCGGGGAGACGCGCAGGTCGAGGAGCTGTTGCGGGATGCGTACGTCGTCGGCCTGGTAGTTCTCGATGAGGCGCTCGAGGACCTCGTGCTGGACGACGCGGAGGGCGGCGCCGAAGCGCTCCCGGGTGGCGCCCTTGAGGTGGTCGCGGACGAACTGGGCGTAGGCGAGCCACAGCGCCAGGCGCACCTCGAGGGAGTTCAGGGCGACGTCGGGGGTGCCCTCGACGACCGCGATCTCCTTGGAGAGCGAGCCGAACAGGCCGCGGCCGATGGCGGTGGCGACCGGCGTGGAGCGGAGATAGGTCGTGGTGCGGTGGTCGAGGCCGAGGCCGACCTGGAGGTCGAGCGCCCACGGGAAGTGGCGCCAGATGCCGCGCAGGCCGGTGACCGCGTCGCCGTTGCTCCACACGTTGACCCACCAGCCGACGTGATCGACCGGCGCCTTCATCTCCAGCCGGTCGGAGTCCTCGTGGAGGTTGGGATGGGCGGCCGGGCTGCCGATCGTCACCAGGCCGGTGACCGTCAGCTTCGGCGGGAGCCGGCGGAGCAGGTCGATGGCGATGATCGAGCCGAGGCTGTGCCCGACGATGACGATCTCCCCCTCCTCGGGGAGCTCGTCGAGGACCATGCGCAGCGTACGGGCCCGGATCCCGGGCTTGGTCACGTAGTTGTGGGCCTGGCGGAGCACCCGCAGCACGATCGGCGCGAACGAGTCGGTGACGCCGACCGGCGAGGCCGGCACCGGCTCGCCGAGGATCGTCTCGAGCTCGGCGGTGGCGCGCTCGACCCGGCGACGTACGATCCGCTGCTCCTCGGCGCTCAGCCTGGGGGCCGTGATCGGCGGGAGCTTGATGGTCCGGTCGCCGTCGTCGGTGCGGAGCACGTCGGGGTACTTCGGCGCGATCACCTCGACCTCGTCGAGCCCGGGGTAGCCGGCGTCCTGCAACGACTTGTCCAGCGCGCGGCGCCAGGCGTCGCGAGGGTCGCCGTTGCCGACGCCGTGAAGGTAGAGAAGCGAGACCACCCCTGGATTCTCCCCCATGCCGGGCGGCGAACAGGTCAGTCGTCGCCGTCGAGGCCCTGCTCGATGGCGTAGCGGGTGAGCTCGACCCGGTTGTGCATCTGGAGCTTGCGCAGGGTGTTCTGCACATGGTTCTGGACCGTGCGATGGGACAGCACGAGCCGGTCGGCGATCTGGCGGTAGCTCAATCCCTTGGCGACGAGCTTGAGGATCTCGGTCTCGCGGTCGGTGAGCGTCGGCTTGTCGCCACGCACCTCGGTGGCGGCGCTGTGCTGGAACTCGCCCAGGACCAGCCCGGCGAGGCCGGGGGTGAAGACCGGGACGCCAGCGGCGACGCGCTCCACCGCGTCCAGGAGCTCCTCGCGCGAGGCCGACTTGACCAGATAGCCCGTCGCGCCCGCCTTGACCGCGGCGAGCACGTCGTTCTGCTCGCCCGAGGCGGAGAGGATGAGCACCTTGGTCGCCGGATGCAGGGCGATCACCTCGGTGGTGACCTGGACGCCGTCGGGCTCCGGGATCTGCAGATCGAGCACCACGACCTCCGGCCGGGTCGCGGCGAAGCGGGTGATCGCCTCACGGCCGGTGCTGGCGGTGGCGACGACCTCGAACCCCGCGGTGGCCAGGTCGCGCTCGACCGCGTCGCGCCACATCGGGTGGTCGTCGACGACCATCACCCTCGTGGAACCGTCAGTTCCCATTCCGTTCCCGTCCTTCCAGTGATGAGTTCGGCCGTGCCCCCGAGATCGAGGATCCGGCCACGGATCGAACCGACGATGCCGAGCCTTCCGTCCTGCTCCGCCTCCGCGACGCGACCGTCGGGGATCCCCGGGCCCTCGTCGCGCACCGAGACCTCGACATGGTCGGGAAAGGCCTGCAGGAGCACCCACGCGCGGGCGTCCTCCCCGACATGACGGCGTACGTTGTCCAGCGCCGCACGGGTCGCGGCGACGATCTCCTCGGCCGGGTGGGCGGGCATCTCGACCGCCGTCGCGGGTCCGGACACGGTCACGGTGCCGGTCTCGAGCTCGGCGAGAGCAGCTGCCAGATCGGTCATGCCGACCGCCGGGCCGCGGCCGGGCTGCTCACCTCGGATCAGCGTGCGCAGCTCGCGCTCCTGCTCCCCCGCCAACCTGCCCAGCTCGGCGGCGTCACCACCCAGCTCGCCACCGCGACGCTGGACGAGGGCGAGGACCTGGAGCACCCCGTCGTGGACCACGCGGGCGAGCCGCGCCCTCTCCTCCGCCCGCGCGGCCACGCGCTGCGCCTCGTCGCGCTCGAGCGCCATCTGCTGCACCGACTCGCACATGTAGCCGACCACCGGGCCTCCGATGACCAGCAGGAACGCGTTGCCGTAGATCGACTGGTCGATCTCCTGACGGAGTCCGAGGTCGACGGCTGCCAGCGCGACACCGGCCAGGAGGCCACCGAGCCAGCGGTAGTGGATGGCGCACGCGAGCAGCGCGCCGCTCACCCAGAACCCCGGCACGCTCGCCTGGAAGGCCGGCCCCTTCATCAACGGGGTCACGAGCATGAGCCCGAGCGCGATCGCCAGGTCGGCGCCGACGAGCACCGCCGTGCGGCGGCTCGGCGCTGCGTACGCCCAGACGACGAAGGCTGTCCAGCCGACCATGACGAGCGCGCAGACCAGCGCCGCCGTGGGCGAGACGAAGTTTCCGGCCCGGTAGATCGTCAGCCCGACGGCGTTGACGAGCACGACCACGCGCAGCACCGCGAGAGCCCGGAAGAGCCTGCTCTCGACCTCGATCGCCGCCGGCGACGTCCACGCACTCACAGAGCGAAGTGTGGCACCAACCTCGCGGGGTACGCCTTCGATATGAGTATCCGTGCGGATGCCGGCCGCACCGGCGGCGGGCGAGACTCGAGACATGAAGAGACTGTGTACCCCCTACCGGATTCGAACCGGCGCTACCGCCGTGAAAGGGCGGGGTCCTGGGCCGCTAGACGAAGGGGGCCTGCCGGGACATCCTAGAGGCCTGCGTGCGGGGCCGCCAAAGCGAGGCCGTACGTCCGCCGGCAGGCCCCGATTCGGAACGTCGCGGTCGCTTCCGGTAATGTTTCACCTCGCTTGGGCAGGTAGCTCAGTTGGTACGAGCGATCGCCTGAAAAGTGATAGGTCGGCGGTTCGACCCCGCCCCTGCCCACAAGCAACAACCGGCTCCGACCAGCAGTTATCGGTCGGAGCCGGTTGTCATTTCGGGACTGGTCAATTCGGGACCGGCTCTCCATGCTCTGCGTTTCCCACACACGCTTCGGCGGAACTACGCAAGGATGGTTGGCTGTGAAGTACGCCGATCCTGGTCGCTGCCCCGACTGCCGGGAGGCCTTCGAGCCCGGCACCAGCCCCTGCCCGCACTGCGGGCTGCCGCTGGAGAACGCCGTCGCCCAAGAGCTCTACGGGACGCTGCTGCGGGCCGACGTACTCATGACCCGGCTGCGGTCGATCCGGGAGGAGGCGAGCCGTGCCGCGCGGCAGACCGTGCCGCCAGCACCCGGCCCGAGGCCGCTCACACCGCCGCCCTCGGCGCCACCGCAGATCCAACCCGAGCCCGTCGCGGTCCCGCTCGCCGACCCGGCCGCGAGTGCCGTCGCCGCGCCTGCGCCGTTCCCCGGCGCCCCGGCCCCACGGCGTGCGCCGATCACGGTGCCGCTGATCCTGGTGGGCGTCGGTGTGCTCTTCCTGCTCGTCGCTGGCGTCATCTTCCTGGCGGTCGCCTGGGCTGCGATGGGCGTCGGCGGGCGCACCACGATGCTGCTCGTCTTCACCGCGCTGTTCACCGTCGGCGGCGCGGTGCTGATGCATCTCGAGCTCCGGGCCGGCACCGAAGGCGTCTGGACGCTGGCGCTGGGACTGCTCGCCCTGGACCTAGCCGGGATGAAGTACGCCGGTTGGCTCGGTGAAGCCGATTGGGACCGTGGCTTCCTGGTCGTCGTCGGCGTCGTCGTCTTCCTGGCAGGCACCGTCATGTCGCTGGTCGGCGCACGCACCGAGAAGCTCGACTCGGTGATCGGGCCGCAGGTGGCGGCCGCTGTCGGCGTGTTCAGCGCCCTGATCGGCCTCGAGCTGATCTCCGACCTCATCTGGTTCCCGCTGGTCGCCGCGGTCATCGCCCTCGTCGTGGTGATCATCGCGAGCAAGACCGACCTGCAGGCGCTGACCATCGGCGCGATGGTCGTGATGGCCGGCTTCTGGCTGATGCTGATCGTCCGCGGTCTGGCCGACCCGGCGCTGACCGTCTCCGAGCTGCTGCGCGGCGGCACCCTGCCCCTGCTGCTCGGTGCAGCCGCGGTGCTCACGATCGTGGCGCTGCTGTTCCCGCTGCCCAAGGATGCCAAGGTCGCGATGGTCGGGGTGTCGCTCCTGATCGCCGCCTACACCTTCACCCAGCCCGCGCTCGACGACGGCGCGGTGACCCTGACCGTCGTCGCCGTGGTGGTCACCCTGATCGCCGCCGGCGCGCTCCTGACCCTCCCCCGGCCGTGGCGCTGGTCGGCCGCCGCACTGACGCCGTACGCGGTCGGCCTGGGCATCACCGTCCTCGTCCTGGCGATCTCCGCCGCCGTCCGGCTCGCGGCCGTGCCCTGGACGGAGTCGGCGTTCTCGCCGGTGACCGGTCCGAAACCGTTGCTGCCCGGTTGGCTGACGCTGCCGGCGATGCTCGCGATCCTCGCCCTCGGCACCGCCTGGTTCTACCGGTCCAACCCGCCCGCGTTCCGCAGCTACCGGGACACGGTCGGCTGGTTCACGTTCTCCGGCGGCGTCTCCGGGTTCGCGATCACCGCCGCCTGCTACGGCGCACCGCTCCTGGTCCCGGCCCTGCTGCTGCTCGGCGTCGCCGTCGCTCTGGCCTGGTGGGCGGAACGGTGGCCACGCCTCCTCGCCGCCGGCATCTTCGGCCTGGTCGCGCTCGCCACCGCCCTGCCCAGCGACCTGCTCACCGTGGTCGTCGCGCTCGCGCTGGCGGGGGTGGCTGCGTACGCGGGTCAGGGTCTGGTCGGTGCCGACCGCGAGGTCACCGCCAGCTACTCGGTCACGACGCTCGCCCTCGGTCTGTGGTCGCTCGCGCCGCTGATCGACGTGGAGCGGCAGTGGGCCGCCTGCGGGATCGTCACCGTCCTCGGGCTGATCACGCTCTTCCGCTTCCGGGGCTCGGGCTGGTGGGCGGCCGTGGCGTGCGCCGCGATCTCGATCGGGATCGGCGCGGTCGACGTCACCTGGGCGGCGGTCATGCTGATCATAGCCACCGTGCTCGCGGCGGCCATCGGCCTGCACCACCGCCAGCCTCCCGCGCTGGCCGTGGCGGGCACCGTAGGCATCGGTGCCGCCACCGCGGCGGTCCTCTCCGACGACGTCCTCGCGCTCGCCGTGACCGTGATCCTCACCGCCCTCGCCGTCGTCGTCGACCGGGTCCAGTCCGGTGCGACCAAGGAGGTCGCGACCTCCTACTGGATCCTGGCCCTGACCGCCGCCGTCTGGCAGGCGGCCCGACTGGCCGACGTGGACCAGCCCTACACCGCGGTCGCGGTCGTCGTCGCCATGGGCGTCATCGTGCTCGTACGCCGCAGCCCCTCCACCGAGGCGGCGGCCGCGGCGGGTGCGGCCGTGTCCATCGTCCTGGGCGCCTTCGGCCCGGGCTGGACGCTCGACACCGACTGGCTGGCGATCCTGCTGCTGATCGCCGGCGTCATGTGCATCGCGACGATCCTGCGCCACGAGGCACAGCAGTCCGGGCCCCGGCTCACCGTCGCCGGTCTGCTCGGCCTGGGCTCGCTCGGCGCCGCCTTCGGCAACGAGCTGCTCGCGCTGATCGTGGCTGGGATGCTCACCGCCGCGGCGATCGCGGTCGACCGCCTCTCCCCGGAGCACCAGACCAAGGCCGTCACCGCTCCCTACTGGGTCATCACGCTGACCGCGTTCTGCTGGATGTTCGCCAACCTCAACGACATCGCGAAGCCGCACGCCGCCGCGGGGATCATCGTCCTGCTGACCCTCGTCACGATCTTCCGAGTGCTGCCCTCGGTCGAGATCGCCGCCGCGGTCGCCGCGGTCGTCACGATCGTCGTCGGCACGGTCAGCTTCGGCCCGACGATCGTGCTGACCCCCGACGGACCGGTCGCGGTCGGGTCGCGTGGTGTCGACCTCCCCTGGCTGAGCATCCTGCTGGTCCTGGCCGCTGCCGGCGTCTCGGCGCACGCGATCGCCCGTCCCGAGCGCCGTTGGCTCGGCTGGGTCGGGCTCTCACTGGCCACCATCGCGCTGTGGATCCGACTGGTCGACACCTCGGTCACGACCTGGGAGTCCTACACCCTGCCGCCCGCGATCGCGCTGATCGTCTTCGGCGTGGTCAAGCTGCGGCTCGACCGGGAGGTCGGATCGCTGGCGGTCCTCGGGCCCGGGGTCTTCCTGGCTCTGGTCCCGTCCGTCCCGGCAGCTCTCCAGGACCCGGTCTCGATGCGGACCGCGGTGCTCGGCATCGCCTGCCTCGCCTTCATCATCGGCGGCGCCTGGCTGCGCTGGGCCGCACCACTGGTCGGTGGCGCCCTGGTCGCCTCCGTCCTGGCTCTGGCGCAGATGCCGTCGGCGCAGACGCTGCAGCAGTGGTGGGTGCTCGGCGCGGCCGGGCTCCTGCTGCTCTTCCTCGGCATCACCTGGGAGGCACGACTCCACGACCTGCGGCGGGCCACCGCCTATGTCCGGGGGCTGCGCTAGGGCGGGCCCCGCCCTCAGACGGTGCCCACGCGCCCGGAAGACTGGAGCCGATGTTCCCCGAATTCAAGGTCGTACGTCGCCAGCGCCCCGTCACGATCGCGGTCGAGTCCACCAGCACATCCCGGCCCGCGGCCAACGCCGCGATCGAGGCGGCCTGTGACGGACCGGTCTCGCTGACCTTCTCCTCGGGTGGGGACATGCTCACCGGGAGCTACGACGGGCGGCGGGTCTCCTTGGAGGTGACCACCGGGTCGCGGCGTACGTCCCACGCGAGCCGTCGCCACGGCCGGGCCGGCGGTGGGGTCGACCGGTTCGCGCTGACGCTGACCGG
This sequence comes from Nocardioides sp. NPDC057767, assembly GCF_042798275.1. Lineage (NCBI taxonomy): Bacteria > Bacillati > Actinomycetota > Actinomycetes > Propionibacteriales > Nocardioidaceae > Nocardioides > Nocardioides sp. NPDC057767. The sequence goes on from NZ_JBHVKJ010000023.1 coordinate 15,450, forward strand.
GACGATGCTCACCGCGCTGACCTGTGCTGACGGCTCGTGGGTCGCGAGAGCACGGGTCGACCTCTCAGAGGTCGGCATCGAGCCGCGGGACGAGTCCTGGCTCGCCGGCCTGAGCGCCGGCCACGAGGGCGCTGTCCGGGACGTGCGCACCGGCGCGTTCGGGCAGCTCGGCCTGCGCGACATCCGGGCAGTGACGTACGCCGACGGCTCGCCGTTCCTCGACGCCGACGGCAGCGTCCTGCTCACCGCCACCAGTGCCGGCCCGGGCTTCTTCCCCACCGCGCACACCTCGGTGTGGGCGCTGGACCCGGTGACGTACGACCTCGCCCACCGCGGCGCGCTCTACTTCCGCCGGGACGGGCTGATCTACGGAGACCACGCGACCCACCTCGTGCGCGAGGGCGAGGAGTGGCTGGTCGCGACGAGCACCTGGGCGGGCTTCAAGGCGCCCGACAAGACGGACCCGAGCAAGCCGTGGAGCCCGGTCGGCGTCACCATCGCCCGCTCACGCGAGGACCTGACCCGAGGCGAGCACGTCCTCGAGGCCACACCGCTCGCACTGCCCACCGACGGTGTCGGCGTCTGGGACCCGCACCTCGTCCGCCGTGAGGGCGAGTGGCTGGTCGGCTACGTGAGCGCGAAGGAGTACTTCGACTTCCATCCCATGCTCGCCAGCGGGCCGAGCCTGGACGCGCTCAGCCTGCGGGCAGCACGAACCGACCGGACGGCCACCGAGGGCACCACGCTTGTCCCGCTGGGCGGCACAGTCGTGGTCGGCGCCAGCGACGGACGCGACAACCCGCGTCGCGTCCGCGCTCGCTACCCGATCTTCGACCTGGACCTCAACGAGGTCGCAGAGCTCCGGTCGGCGTACGTCACCAACCTTCCGTGGCCCACCCTGATCCCGCTCGGGGAAGGGTGGTTGCACGTCGCCTTCGACGGCACGCCTCACGGCGGCCGGCTACCCGGCTACGGCACTCACGGGGAGGTTGTCCTGAGCCGATCAACCGAGGGCTGACCGGCTGAAGGTGGTGTCGACCAAGGCGTCACCGCTTTGGCCGACCGACCCTAGTCGCGCGAGGATCCCGCGTCGTAGTCCGACCAGTCGTCGTAGTCGTCCGGCTGCTGATCGGACTTCTGACTGGTGTCGTCATCACCGTGAAGTTCGCGCGCAAGGGCCCCGAAGTCCGTCTCATAAGTCCGGTACTTCAGGTCGCGTGCGACCTTCGTCTGCTTGGCTTTCGCTCGGCCGCGCCCCATAGGGTCCAGCCCCCTCGTCGCACTTGGCCGGGATAGTCCCGGGCTGTTCACAGGTTTCTCGTAAGGACAACGCTACCGGTTCATCCCAAGAATCCGCACGCCGGGGTGTCGAAAATCCGTTCGCTGGGAGCGAATGTTACCGAGGTCACACGATTCCACGCCTGGTGACTCGTCATCGCGCGTTCACCTCGATGACAGATTGAGGGGTCGGACGGTTGTCCCGCCGGGCATAGCCTCCCTTCCGATTCTTGGGAGACCTGACAAAACGCGTCTTGAACGGAAATGCAGTGACCGAACTGAGCGACATCCAGACCGACACCGCCGCCGCCTGTCCCTCATGCAGCAGCGACGCGCACCGTGGCTCACCCGCCCCCCGCGCTCTGCTGCCCATGGCCGGCCACACGCGCGGCAAGCGCAGCGCAGTGACCTGCGCCCTCAAGTGCGACAGCGCTTGCGCCAAGCCGGCACCGAACACCTCCGACAACGGCTACTTCCGCGACATCGCCGGCAAGGCCCTCAGCCGCCGTCACGCGCTCGGCCTCGCCGGCGCGGGCGCCGTCGCCCTCGCCGTCAGCAGCAGCGGCCTGGCCGCCGCTGCCAGCCCCCTCGAGGCGGCCCTCGCGGGCCGGGGCCACGGCGGGCGTACGAACCTCCCGTTCAAGCCGATCACCCCGGTAGCGGCCACCGAGGACACCTTCGTGGTGCCGCAGGGCTACACCTGGGAGCCGATCATCCGCTGGGGCGACCCGATCCTGCCCGGCGGCGTCCCCTTCGACGTCGACAACCAGACCGCCGAGAAGCAGGCGCTCGCCTGGGGCTACAACAACGACTACACCGACGTCATCGTGACCAACAAGGCCGGCACCAAGGCCCTGCTGTGCTGCAACCACGAGTACGTCAACGCCGACATCATGTTCCCGCCCGGACTCGACGCCACCGAGAAGCTGAAGATCGCGATGGCCGCCCACGGCTTCGGGATCGTCGAGCTCGAGCGCTCCGCGCCGGGCGAGAAGTGGACGTACGTCCCCTCGGCTCCGAAGAACCGGCGCATCACCGCCTCGACGCCGTTCGAGATCACCGGTCCCGCGGCCGGCAGCGACCTGCTCAAGACCGCTGCCGACCCGACCGGCACCGTGGCGCTCGGCACGATCGGCAACTGCGCCGGCGGCACCACGCCGTGGGGCACGATCCTGTCGGGCGAGGAGAACTTCAACGGCTACTTCCGCGCCACCGGCACCTCGGCGCAGGAGAAGCGCTACGGCCTGGCCGACAAGGCGTCGACGTACGGCTGGGAGGCCATCGAGCCGCGCTTCGACGCGCGCTCGGCCGACTACGCCAACGAGCCGAACCGGTTCGGCTACATCGTCGAGATCGACCCGACCGACCCGACCTCGACCCCGCGCAAGCACACCATGCTCGGCCGCCTCAAGCACGAGGGCGCGAACGTCGTCATCGCCAAGAACGGCAAGGTCGTGGCCTACACCGGCGACGACGAGCGGTTCGACTACCTCTACAAGTTCGTCTCCAAGGGGACGTACAACCCCCGTAACCGGGCGAAGAACCTCGAGCTGCTGACCGAGGGCAGCCTCTACGTCGCCCGCTTCCACGGCGACTCCCCCGCTGCCGAGATCGACGGCACCGGCACGCTGCCGAGCGACGGGAAGTTCGACGGCTACGGCCAGTGGATCCCGCTCGTGGTCAACGGCCGCAGCAAGGTCTCCGGGATGAGCGTCGAGGAGGTGCTCGTCTACACGCGCCTGGCCGCCGACAAGGCCGGCGCCACCAAGATGGACCGGTGCGAGGACGTCGAGCCCTCGCCGAAGACCGGCAAGGTGTACGTCGCCTGCACCAACAACTCCCAGCGCGGCACCACGGACAAGGCCCCGGCCGACGAGGCCAACCCGCGCAACACCAACCGTGACGGCCACGTCATCGAGATCACCGAGGACGACGGCGACCACACCTCACGCGTCTTCCGGTGGAACCTGATGATCGTCGCCGGCGACCCGGCGACCAACGCGTCCACCTACTTCGCGGGCTACCCGAAGGACAAGGTCTCCCCGGTCTCCTGCCCGGACAACCTGGCCTTCGACTCCGAGGGCAACCTGTGGATCTCCACCGACGGCCAGCCGAGCTCGATCCAGAAGAACGACGGGCTGTTCAAGGTCCCGCTCGAGGGCCGCGAGCGCGGCCACGTCCAGCAGTTCCTCTCGGTTCCCCGCGACGCCGAGACCTGCGGTCCGGTCATCCACGACCGCGACGGCTCGGTCTTCGTCGCCGTCCAGCACCCGGGCGAGGAGGGCACCTGGGAGGCGCAGAACTCCCTGTTCCCCGACTACGTCGAGGGCGCTGCCGGTGAGGGCCAGTTCGCCGGTCCGCGGCCGTCCGTGGTGCAGGTGCGCAAGAAGTAGTCCGCCGGTCGAGCCGCCGGAGCCGCTAGGCGAAGGCGTGTCGAGACCAACACAGTCGCATACGAACTGTGTTGGTCTCGGCACCGGCTCGCTGGCGCTCGCCGGGCTCGACCAGCGAGGCTGGTCACCAGCCTGCGTACGCCCCGGTGAGCTCGACCTTGCCACCAGGGGTCGCGGCGACCTCACCGGCGGCCCAGGCGCGGATGTCGTAGCCGGCGAGGATGCGGACGGCCTCGTCGACGTCCTCGGGATCGATCAGGGCGACCATGCCGACGCCGCAGTTGAGGGTCATCTCCAGGTCTTCCAGGGCCACGTCGCCGGTGCGGCGGACGAGGTCGAAGACCGGCGCCGGGGTCCAGGTGGTGCGGTCGATGCGCGCGGAGAGCTCCGCGGGCATGACCCGCTCCAGGTTGGCCGCGAGGCCGCCGCCGGTGACGTGGGACATGGCGTGGGTCCTGGTGCCACGGGCCAGCTCGAGGCAGGCCTTGGCGTAGACGCGGGTCGGGGTGAGGAGCTCCTCGCCGAGCGTACGGCCGAACTCGGAGACCTGCGCGTCGAGCGTGTAGGCGCCGGAGTTGAGCAGCACGTGGCGGACGAGGGAGAAGCCGTTGGAGTGGAGACCGGAAGCCTCCATGGCGAGGACGACGTCGCCCGGCTTCACCAGGTTGGCGCCGAGCAGGTTGTCCGCCTCGACGACGCCCGTGGCCGCGCCGGCCACGTCGTACTCGTCGGCCGCCAGCAGCCCCGGGTGCTCGGCGGTCTCGCCGCCGACCAGCGCACAGCCGGCCTCGACGCAGGCCTCCGCGATGCCCTTGACGATCGCCGCGACCCGCTCGGGGATGACCTTGCCGGTGGCGATGTAGTCGGTCATGAACAGCGGCTCGGCGCCGCAGACGACGAGGTCGTCGACGACCATGCCGACCAGGTCGAACCCGATCGTGTCGTGCTTGTCCAGCGCCTGCGCGATCGCGACCTTGGTGCCGACACCGTCGGTGGAGGTGGCCAGCAGCGGCCGCTCGTATCCCTTCAGGGCACTCGCGTCGAAGAGGCCGGCGAAGCCGCCGACCCCGCCGAGCACCTCGGGGCGCCGGGACTTCTCGATCCAGACCTTCATCAGATCCACGGCGCGGTCACCGGCATGGATGTCGACACCTGCTGCGGCGTACGCGTTGGTCGGCTCGGTCTGGCTCACTGATGGATCTCCGATCACGGGTTGTTCAGGACCGGCAGGGCCTTGCCCTCGGTCGGGGACTGCAGCGAGACCTCGAGGAGGTGCTTGCCGAGCATGCTCTGGTCGGGCAGCTCCACGGGGTACTCACCGGTGAAGCAGGCGGTGCACAGCGTCGAGCGCTCCTGGCGGGTCGCCGAGATCATCCCGTCGAGCGAGATGTAGCCCAGCGAGTCGGCACCCACTGAGGCGGCGATCTCCTCGACGGAGAGGCCGTTGGCGATCAGCTCGGCGCGGGTGGCGAAGTCGATGCCGTAGAAGCACGGCCACTTGACCGGCGGCGACGAGATCCGCACGTGGACCTCCAGGGCGCCGGCCTCGCGCAGCATCCGGACCTGGGCACGCTGGGTGTTGCCGCGCACGATCGAGTCGTCGACCACGACGACCTTCTTGCCGCGCACCATGTGCTCGAGCACGTTCAGCTTGAGCCGGATGCCGAGCTGGCGCAGGGTCTGCGAGGGCTGGATGAACGTACGTCCCACATAGCCGTTCTTCACGAACGCCTGCCCGAACGGCAGGCCGCTCTCCAGGGCGTAGCCGGTCGCGGCCGGGATGCCGGACTCGGGCACCGGGATGACCAGGTCGGCGTCGACCGGGAACTCGCGGGCCAGCTCACGGCCCATCTCGACACGGGACTCGTGGACGTTGCGGCCGGCGATGTTGGCGTCGGGACGGGCCAGGTAGACGTACTCGAAGACGCAGCCCTTGCGGTCGGTCTCGGCGAACCGCACCGAGCGCAGACCGGACTCGTCGATGATGATCATCTCGCCGGGCTCGACCTCGCGCACCACGCTCGCGCCGACGGTGGCCAGCGCGGCGTCCTCGGAGGCGATCACCCAGCCGCGGTCGAGACGGCCCAGCACCAGCGGGCGGATGCCCTGCGGGTCACGCGCGGCGAACAGGGTGTCCTCGTTCATCCACACCAGCGAGAAGGCGCCGCGGATCGTCGGCAGCACCTCCAGCGCACGCGCCTCCAGCGAGGAGTCAGGGTGGTAGGCGAGCAGCTCGGTCAGCAGTGAGGTGTCGTTGGTCGACACGGGGGCGTGGCGGCCCTCGGAGTGCTCGGGCAGCGCCTCCACGGCCGTACGCATCTCGGCGACGTTGATCAGGTTGCCGTTGTGGCCCAGCGCGACGGAGCCGTCCGGCGTGGGCTTGAAGATCGGCTGCGCGTTCTCCCACACCGAGGCACCGGTGGTGGAGTAGCGAGCGTGACCGATGGCGACGTGGCCCTTGAGCGACTCGAGGGTCGGCTCGTCGAAGACCTGCGAGACCAGGCCCATGTCCTTGTAGACGAGGATCTGGCGTCCGTTGCTGACCGCGATGCCCGCCGACTCCTGGCCACGGTGCTGCAGCGCGTACAGGCCGAAGTACGTCAGCTTCGCGACGTCCTCGCCCGGCGCCCACACACCGAAGACGCCGCAGTGGTCCTGAGGACCCTGATCGTGGGGGTCGAGGGCGGCGGTGAGCCGGCCGTCGCCGCCCTTGCGTCGGGACACGTGCCTACCTGAGCTGGTGAGGTTGACCACGGCATCGAGTGTAAGGGCGCACTCTGGCGATCAACGAACCCTTGACCGTCCTGTAAGAGTGGTCACATGAACGTCTCGGGATCATGATTGCAAAGAACTCTCCACGTCTGCCCTACCGCCCGGGACGCTCTTCCCGGATAATCGCCCCGATGACTTCTTCAGCGCCCCCGCCCGCCGGTGGCCACCGACTGACGGTGCCACCAGGATTCGCCCCACCACCGTTGGGCGGCGGGAAGCGCGCCAGAAGCGACTTCACCACGACGATGACGACGATCACCACCGATCTGGCCGAGATCGGTGGGCTGCTCACCCCTGGCGAGGACCTCTCCGACCTCCAGCTGATCGCCGACAGCCTGACCGCGCTGGCGGGGTTCGAGGCCGCCACGATCAGCATCGCCCGACCCGACAACCACCTCCACGTAGCGGTGGTTTCGGGTCCGGCGTCGGCGAGGGAAAGACTGCTGGGACTGTCCACACCACTCTCCCAGCTCGAACGCGACCTGGCCCGGGCCGACGACTGGGGGATCTTCAAGTTCGTGCCCGCCGAGCGCCGCGACGCAAGCGACGCCGCCGTCGGCTGGCACTCGACCCGTCAGCCCCTCAACGGGCCGGACGCGTGGGATCCGATAGACATCCTGGTCGCTCCGTTGCGCGACGAGAGCGGCCGGCTCCGCGGGACGTTCATGGTCGACCAACCCAGCGACGGACGGCGTCCCGACCGCGAGAAGCGGGCGATCCTCAGCCGGCACGCGGTGCAGGCGCAGCGCGCGATCCTGCTCGCCCTGGAGCGCGAGGAGCTCTACGAGCAGGTACGCCTCGCGGAGGCCGCCCGCGACGTGATCCGCCGCGCCGGGCGCGAGCTGGACCCCGACGAGATCCTCAACTCGCTGAGCACCGGGCTGGTCGACGTCCTCGACCTGACCGACTTCTGGCTGCACATGTCCAAGCCAGGTGGCCGGGGCATCCGCACCAAGGTCTACCGGGAGGACTTCAAGCTCCCGATCGGGGACCTGACCAGCCCGTTCATGGTCGACTACGGGCAATACCTGTGGGACCAGCGCAGCATCACCGTCCAGACCCCTGAGGGCGCCGAGCGGCTGCCCCACCCCGACCCGGAGGCGCAGCAGCGGATCACCGAGTGGATCCGCCACTACAAGGTCGGCTCGATCGTCGGGGTCCCGATCGGCTCCGGCCAGACGTGGTACGGCGCGATGCTCCTCGGCCGTGGCCCCGACAAGCCGCACTGGAGCGAGCTCGAGCTGATCACGGCCGCCGACCTCGGACGCGACTTCGGCCGTGTGGTCCACAACTCCCGGGCCTACCTGCGTCAGAAGGCGGCCGTCGACTCCCTGCGCGAGCTCGAGGCCCACAAGAGCCGGTTGATCGCGACGGTCGCCCACGAGCTGAAGAACCCGCTGTCCGCGTTCCGGTGGAACATCGAGTCACTGCCCTACGCGGAGTCCGAGGAGGAGTACGCCGAGGTCCTGACCGCGCTCACCCGCAACCGCGACCGCACCGAGAAGATCGTGGCCGACCTCGCGATGCTGTCGAAGGTGTCCGACCCCGACCACCTCCCGACCACCGTGCCGATCCAGGTCTCGCGCGTGCTCGAGGAGATCTACAGCCAGCTCAGCGCCGAGATGCCCACCAGCGACGCCCACGAGCTCGTCTTCGAGATGCCGTCCGACGACGTCCACGTGACCTTGGCTCCGGGCGACCTGGACAGGGTTGTGATCAACCTCGTGACCAACGCGATCAAGTACAGCCCCGAGGGCGGTCAGGTCATCGTGAGCACGCGCACCAGCCCCGGCTGGTTCGAACTGCGGGTGACAGACCACGGCCTCGGGATCTCACCGGAGGACCAGGACCGCCTCTTCACCGAGTTCTTCCGTTCGACCAACCCCACGGCGCTCAAACAGCCGGGCACCGGGCTCGGTCTGACCATCGTGTCGCGGATCGTCAGCCGTCGTGGCGGACTGATATCGGTCGACTCCACCCCTGGCGCGGGAAGCACATTCCGTGTGACGCTGCCCATTGTTTAACCTTACGCCCCGGGAACGGGTTGCATTTTCATCTCGGCGGAGAACTCATGACCAGTACGCCCTCAGAGGGTCCGGACGCGCCAGTCGGCGCCTCCGAGGCGTACCCGACCCCGGACCCTGGTCTGCAGCTGATCGCGGAGGGCGTCACCGAGCTGGTCGGCTTCGGCGCCGCGGTCATCAACATCCGGCGCGGTGACGAGTTCGAGATAGTCGCCGCCTACGGTGACGAGAGCGGCCAGACGGTCGAGGGCGAGATGACCGTCGCCGAGATGCTCGGCACCCGGTTCCCGGTCTCGGTCGTCACCGACCTGCTGGACATGTCCGAGGACTGGGGCGACATCAAGTTCGTCCCGCACGAGAAGAACACCATCGGGGCGGCGGAGGGCTACTGGGTCCCCGACACCGACGAGGACGTCCTGAAGGACTCGCAGGACTGGCACCGCCTCGACGAGCTCCTGGCTCCCTTCTACGACGAGGACGGCGAGCTCGTCGGCGTACTGTCGATCGACCGTCCGACCAACGGCCGCCGGCCCGGCCGGCGGCAGCAGCGGATCCTCAACCGGTTCGCCCGCCAGGCCCGGCGGGCGGTGCTGCTGTCGTTGGAGCGCGAATACCTCGAGGAGCGGGCCAACAATCTGATCGAGGCCCAGAGCTTCCTGCGCGAGGCCAACTCCCAGCTCGGTCTCACCGGGGTCCTCGAGGCGACCCAGGAAGCGATGAGCCGAGGCCTCGACGCCGACGGTCTCTACGTGCAGGCCCAGGACGGGGAGGGCGGATCGGTGGTCTACTCCTCCCCCGGACTCGGCTGGAACGCCAACGACAGCAACAACATCGCCGCAGGGCAGGCCTACCAGGCCACCCGGCTGTGGAACGAGGGCCAGCACGCCATCGTGAACCGCGACCTGCTCCTCCACGCTCTCCACCACGGCGACGCCGAGCGGAAGATGTTCGCCAGGATCGGCATCGACTTCCTCGACACGGTCGGGGCCGACTCCCTCCTGGTCGTGCCGATCGGCGTGGAGACGACGGCGCTGGGTCACCTCGTGCTGGTGCGCGGCTCGGGCCGGCCACGCTGGACCGACGCCGAGGGCCGCCTCGCGATGGAGTTCGGCCGCGACTTCGGTCGCATCGTGCTCACCTCCAACGCCTACACCCAGGAGCGAGACCTCGCCCAGCGGCTCGCCACCGCCGACAAGGTGCACAGCCGGCTCATCGAGTCCGTCGCCCAGGAGCTGCACAACCCGCTCACCGCGCTCACCACCGGCATCGACGCCATGCGTCACGAGGACCGCGGCTCGGCCACCTGGTTCCAGCAGGTCGGCAACCTGATCAGCCGGTCCGACCAGCTGGTCGCGATGGTCGACGACCTGCTCCTGTTCTCCCGCTTCTCCGACCCCTCGTCGCGGCCGACCCTGACCTACGTCGATCTGGCACCTCTCCTGCGCGAGATCTTCGAGCAGAGGACGTACGAGTCGGAGAAGCGTGGCATCGAGGTGAGCATCGACGTGCCCTCCCACCCCGTCCAGGTGCTGTGCGACCGCAGCGAGATCAAGGCGGCGATCCTGCGCCTGGTCGACAACGCTCTGGTCTACACCCACCGCGGCGGCCATGTGCGCCTCTACATCGTGGAGAGCGCGAGCGAGGCGGCGATCTCGGTGACCGACAACGGCGTGGGCATCCCCGCGGCCGAGCAGCTTCAGGTCTTCACCGAGTTCTACCGCGGGACCAGCCAGGCGATCGGGGGCCGGAAGGGCGTCGGGCTCGGGCTCAGCATCGTCGACCGGGTCGCACGCCGCCACGACGGCCGCGTCACGCTGCGCTCGGAGCCCGGCACCGGCACCCGGGTCTCGCTGGTCCTTCCGCTGGCCAACGACACGATCTCGTTTGATTAACCGAACGTCACAATTGTGTCGAGACGACCGTCTACGCCTGCACAGGACGGGTGTTTCGTGCAACACTCCGTGGTGCCCAGGTCCTCAGGACTGCCACGCCGTTGCAACACCCGCCCTGACCGACCTACCTGAGAGCAAGGATGCCCCCACCACAGTCAGTCGATGCCCTCGACGTGCCGCCGAGCACGCCGAGCAAGACGTCGCTGCCGGTGGTCGATCCTGCTCTCCAGATGATCGCCGAGGGCATCTGCGAGCTGCTCGGCTTCGGCATCGCCGCGATCAACGTGGTCCGTGGCGACGAGCTCGAGGTGGTCGCCGTCCACGGCTTCATCAGCGGCCTGAACGCGCACGGCCGGCGCGAGACGGCCGAGGAGATCCTCGGCACCCGGTGGGCGCTCTCCGACCTGCGAGACAACCTCTCCCGCGGCGAGAACTGGGGCGACTGGCGCTTCGTCCCTCAGGAGCGGGTGAACCTGCACGAGGGCAGCTGGGTCTCGACCACCAACATGATCGACGCGGCCGACGCCTGGCACCCCCACGACATGCTGATCGCGCCGATCCTCGGTGACGACGGATCCATCCAGGGCTGTCTCTCCGTCGACATGCCGGTCAGCGGCCGGCGGCCCGACTTCACCCAGCGCCGAGTGCTCAACAGGTTCGCGAAGCGTGCTCAGCGGGTCGTGCTCGGCTACATCGATCGCGAGCGGCTCTACGAGCGCGCCGCCAACCTGGACACCGTCAAGGAGTTCCTGCGCGACGCCAGCTCGAAGCTCAGCCTCGCCGACGTGCTCGACGCCAGCCACGACGCACTGATCCGAGGCCTGGGTGCCGACGGGATCTGGATGGCGACCAAGGGACCGCACAGGGAGATGGTCGTGCACGCGACCCCTGGTCTCAACTGGGACCCCGATCCGGGTCTGGCCGCGCTCACCTCGCGCAACACCTCCCGCTACTGGGCGGAGGGCACCTACTCGATCATGTGCCGCGAGCGGATCAACAACTCCTCGGAGTGGAACGAGCAGGCCAGCGTCGCCGACAAGTTCTTCGAGACCCTGGGGGCGCAGAGCGCTCTGGTGGTGCCTGTCGGCGCCGACCACGAATGGCTCGGCCACATCGTCCTGCTCCGAGCGCCCGGCCGACCCACCTGGACCGACGCCGAGGGCAGGCTGGCGATGGAGCTGGGCCGCGACTTCGGCCGCATCGTGCTCACCGCCAACGCCTACACCCAGGAGCGCGACCTCGCCCAGCATCTCGCCGCCGCCGACCGCGAACGCAACCAGCTGATCGAGGCCGTCGCCCGCGAGCTCCGGATCCCGGTGAACGCGCTCGGCACGTCGCTGAACGCGTTGTGCGACGAGCAGCCCAACACCCTGCCGTGGATCGTGCAGGTGGAGACGCTCACCGTGCGCAGCGCCCAGATCGAGGGCATCGTCAGCGACCTGCTGCTGCTCTCCCGGATCCGCGACCCAGCCAACGCTCCCGGCGAGACCACGATCGAGGTCTCCGAGATGCTCGACGACGTGCTCGACGAGCTCGATCCCGACGCCGCCCAGAAGGACATCGAGTGCGTCCTGACGACCCCGACCGGACCTGCGTACGTCGTCGGTGACCCGCGCGAGCTGCGGGCTGCCTTCCTCCACCTGGTGAAGAACGCTCTGACCTACAGCTACCGCGGATCGCGGGTGCAGGTGATGCTCTACAGCGCCGGCAACGAGGTCACGATCATCGTCGCCGACGCCGGTGTCGGCATCGCCTACGAGGAGCAGTCCGAGGTCTACAAACCGTTCTACCGAGGGTCCAACTCCGCGCTCGGTGGTTCGCGCGGAGCTGGGCTCGGACTGACGCTGGTCGACCAGATCACCAGCCGCCACCACGGGTTGGTCGAGCTCGACTCCCGCCCCGGTGAGGGCACCCGGGTGGCGCTGACGCTGCCTGGCATCTAGCTCTGGGCGCCCAGCTTCTGGAGCAGCAGCGCCTCGGCGACGACGACCCGGCGGAACTCGGCGAGGTGGAGGCCCTCGTTGGCGCCGTGGGCACGGGTGTCGGGGTCCTCGACGCCCGTGACCAGCACGCTGGCCTGCGGGAACGCCTCGAGGAACTCCGCGATGAACGGGATCGACCCGCCCACACCCGTGTCGATCGGCGCGGTGCCGTCCCAGGCCTCGGTGAAGGCGGCGCGGGCCGCGTCGTAGGCCGGGCCGGTCGCGTCCAGGGCGATCGGCTCACCGGTGTCGACGACCTTCGTGGTCAGCTCGGCGCCCCACGGGACGTGCTTCTCCAGGTGCTTGGTGAGAGCGGCGACGGCGTTCTCACCGGAGTCGCCGGGCGCGATCCGGATGGTGACCTTGGCGCGCGCGGTCGGTGAGAGCGTGTTCGACGCACCGTCGACCTTGGGAGCGTCCAGACCGGTGATGGTGATCGCCGGCTGCGTCCACATCCGCTCGACGGCGCTGCCCTTGCCGACCCACTGCAGGCCGGCGATCGCCCCGGACTCGGCACGGAGCCGCTCCTCGGGGTAGTCGACGTCGGCCGCCGGACCGGAGACGAGGCCCTCGACCGCCGGGGCACCGTCCTCGTCCCAGAGGGTGTTGAGGAGGCGTACGAGAGCCATGATCGCGTCGGGGGCCAGCCCGCCCCACATGCCGGAGTGGACCGCGTGGCCCAGGGTGCGGAGCTCGACGTCGACGCGGATGAGACCGCGCAACGACGTGGTCAGCGCCGGGACGCCGATGTCCCAGTTGCCGGAGTCGGCGATGACGATGACGTCGGCCTTCAGCTTGTCCTGGTACTTGCCGAGCAGCTCGGGCAGGGTCGCGGAGGCGACCTCCTCCTCGCCCTCGATGAACAGCCGCACGGTGACCGGAAGGTCACCGTTCTCGTCCAGGCTGGTGAGTGCGCGGATCGCGCCGATGTGGGCAGCGATGCCGGCCTTGTCGTCGGCCGCGCCGCGCCCGTAGAGGCGGTCGCCCACCTCGGTCGGCTCGAACGGCGGGGTGTCCCAGTCGGCGTGGTCGTTCTCGGGCTGGACGTCGTGGTGGGCGTAGAGCAGCACCGTGGGGGCGCCCTCAGGACCCTTCTTCTCGCCGACGATCGCCGGCGGGGCGCCGTCGAAGGCGCGCACGATCTCCACCTCGAAGCCCTCGGCCGCGAAGAGGTCGCGCGTCTTCTCCGCGCTCTTCTCGACCTCGCTCAGGCGCTCCGGATCGGCACTCACGGACTCGATCCGCACCAGGTCCTCGAGGTCCTTGCGGATCCCGGGGAAGAGCTCGTCTACACGGGTCTTGATGTCTTCGGTGGAGAGGGTCATAGGGTGAGATTATCTGGGTGAGGGTGGGACCCGGGTAGTCCGGTAGCGAACTGCCTATTACTGACGGGTATATGGGCAGTTCGCTACCGGACTACCTCGACGACCACCTCACCCCGCCCGATTCGACAAGAAGCGCTCCCGCTGCACGTCGTTCAACGCTCGACGCTGTTCGACGGTGTGGGTGGGGATCCACCAGCGGGGTGGATCGATCGTCCAACGACGGTCAGCGACGGGGATCCGGCGCGCACGGGATCTCGCCTCCAGGGTGCGGCGAAGGAACCCACTGGGATCACCGATGTCGCGAGAAACCATGGTGACGTACTCGAGGCCGGCGGCACGGAACAGGCCCTCGCGCTGGATGTCGACGGCCCGCCGCTTTCCTTCCAGATGAAGCTTGCCGTCGTACTCCCCCACGACGCCGGCTTCGAGATCGAGTACGTCGGGAGTCCCGATGTGCCGACCCTCGAGGTCGAAGACCGGACGATTGCACACCAGTGCGGAGAGCCCGAGATCGATCCGCCACAGGAGCCGTAGGTCGACCTCCCTCGGCGACCAGACGTTCTCGTCGGCCAAGACGATCGCCTGCCGGGACATCCCGACACCGGTCCAGCCGTTCAGCGTCGATATGTACGCCGCCGCTTCGTTCAGACTGACCTGGTCGCTCGCCAGCGCCAGGTCGAGCCACCGCACCGCCTCACGCAGATCCGGCGAATACCGGATCTCGTAGACGATCGATCTGGCGGGACTCGTGACCGGAAGGCCGTCGATCCAGCAACGCTCTTGAGGCGGCATCCGTTCGGCTGAGACGGCGATGCCGGGTTGGGTGAGAATCTTGTGACCATACGTCGCCAACGTCACCGGCCGCGTCTCGCCCATTCCCGCGAACCACTTCGCACCGACCCATGCGTACGCCGCCCATCCGGTCACGGCGCCCGTGTTGGGCAACAGCGCCGCAGCCTCCAACACCCTCTGCTGTGCGTCGGACGAGTCGACGCTCGCCGGGACGTACAGCCCCCGCCAGACCCGTCTCCATCTCCGACCGCGGCTCTGCCTGGTTGTCGGTCCTGCCCGCCCCGTGGGGTCGAGGGCCACTGGCATGACGACATGTGGCCGCTCCGCTGACCATCGCCGCGGTTCGAAGTGAGGTGCTCGTTTCACCATGGCGCCAGCGTGCGCCCCCGACGGCTCCACGACCTCCCATTTCTGGTGCCCTGTGGATAACTCCCGGAGGTCGGGGTCGGTGGGTGGTGGGGTAGTCCGGTAGCCAACTGCCTATTACTGGCGGGTATATGGGCAGCTCGCTACCGGACTACCCCACCCAGCGGCAGGAAAGCCGACAGGTCGGTGCGTTCTCCCGAGGCCCTCACCCGGGCCTGGTCGACGGCGTCGGACCAGGCCATCACCCCGGTGGCGAGGGCGATCCAGGTGAGCGCATCGGTCTCGATCACCGCCGGCGGGGTGCCCCGCGTGTGCCGGACACCCTCGACGCACTGCACCGCGGCGTACGGCGGGACCCGCACCTCGACGCTCCTGCCCGGCGCACGCTGCTCGAGCACGGCGAGGAAGTGCTTGGTGAGGAGCCGTAGATCGGCCTTGGCGGACTCCCCGGCGCGTACGCGACCGAGAGCATCGGCCACGTCGGCGGCGGCCGCGGGCTTGAGTCGGGCTGGCACGTCGCCAGCCTATCTGTGGCAGTTGGGCGCGGTGGCGGCGCGCGACCACTACGCTCCGTGAGGTGGGACTGGAGAGACTCGAGTCGGCGATGGTGCTGAAGACCGTCGAGACCCTGCACGAGCGGATCGCGGCGCGCTTCCCCGACCGTGGCCTGGTGAAGGTCGCCGAGGAGCTGGCCGACCTGATCCGGGAGTCCGCCGGGGTCGGCGACCGGCTCCGGCAGCGGCTGGTGTGGACCCGTGCGGTCTCTCGTACGCTGATCGTCGCCGTCCTCACCCTGACGCTGGTCGCCATCGTCTGGGCCCTCGCGACGGCGTTCGGCGACGAGACGCTCACCGGCGTCCAGTGGCTGCCGCTGATGGAGAGCACGGTCAACGACCTCATCTTCGCCGCGGTCGCGATCTTCTTCCTCTACACGATCCCGGAGCGGCTGCTGCGGTCGCGCGCACTGAAGCTGCTGCACCGGCTGCGCTCGCTGGCCCACATCATCGACATGCACCAGCTCACCAAGGACCCCGAGCGGCTGCGTACGGGATTCAAGGAGACCTCTGCCAGCGTCCAGCTCACCCTCGACGCCGACCAGCTGATCCACTACCTGGAGTACTGCTCCGAGCTGCTCAGCCTCGTGGGCAAGACGGCGGCGCTGTGCGCCGAGGACTCCCAGGACAACGTCGTGCTGGACACCGTCAGCACTGTCGAGGGCCTCACCGTCGACCTCTCCCGCAAGATCTGGCAGAAGATCCAGGTCGTGGGCGAGCTGCGCGAGGACCAGTCGTCTACTTCTGTTTAGTCTCAGGTCCATGAGCTCACGGATGGACTGGTCGATCCTCGCGGTCGACACCGGCACCGGCAAGACCCTCGTCGAGTCCGCGCCGGACCGGCTGCTGCCGACCGCCAGCGTGGGCAAGATCTTCCTGTTGCACCATCTCGCCGAGCTGCTCGACGAGGACCCGTCCCTCGGGCAGCTGCTGCTGCGCAAGGACAGCACGGCCGCGGTGGCCGACAGCGGGCTGTGGCAGCACCTCGACGCCCCGGCGCTGACGCTGAGCGACTGCGCCCGGCTGGTCGGCGCGGTCTCGGACAACCTGGCCACCAACGTGCTCCTCGACCATGTCGGTCTCGCCCGGGTCCAGGCCGTCGCCTCGCGGCTCGCCCCGGGCGGGTCGATGCTGAACGACTGGGTCCGGGACGTACGGACGCCGGATCATCCGCCGACGCTCTCCGTCGGCTGCGCCGCCGACTGGGTCTCCTACTTCCGTACGCCGCACCCCACCGTCCTGTCCTGGCTGGCGCCGTCCGCCGACCTGTCGATGGTCTCCTCGGCCTTCGGTCTGGACCCGCTGGCCCACACCGAACCTCTCCGTTCCGATCTGGCAGACGGTCTCCAGGTATGGAGCAAGACCGGCACCGACGACGGCGTCCGCGCCGAGGTCGGACTGCTCGACGTGGGTGAGCGACAGGCGGCGTACGCGGTCATCTGCCGTTTCCAGGGCGATGTCGTCCCGGTGCTGGGGCAGATGCGTGCCTACGGCACGCTGCTCCTGGATGCCTTGCAGGACGGCTAGGATCCAGGTCCCGGATCGGCCAGTAGGAGCAGAGTTGTTCAGCATCGACCTCGGGACCGGCGCGGAGATCGTCCTGCGCGACCGGTCGACCGACTTCGCCGTCCACCGGCTCATCAACGCCAACTTGGACCACCTGCGCGAGTGGGAGCCGTGGGCGCATGCCGACCAGTCCATGATCAGCATCTCCAGCCTCGGCACCTACCTGCTCACCCAGTGGGTCAAGGGCGAGGCGATCCCATGCGTCATCCGCCAGGACGGTCAGGTGGCCGGTGCCACGACCGCGCGGATCAACCTCTACGAGAAGTCGGCCACGATCGGCTACTGGCTGGGCGAGGCCTACGAGGGCCGTGGCCTCGTCACCCGGGCCGTCTCGGCGCTGCTCGACACGCTCTTCAACGAGTACGACATCGCCCGGGCGATCATCGACACCTCGGTTCACAACAAGCGCAGCCGTGCGGTCGCCGAGCGGCTCGGCTTCACCCACGAGGGCACCATGCGCGGCGCGCAGGCCTACCCGGGCGAGCGCCGGGACCTGGTGGTCTACGGGCTGCTGCGCGAGGAGTGGCTAGCGCGCCCCGGCAGCTGAGCGAACGAACCGCTCCCCCGCCTGCTTGACCAGCTCGGCCAGCTCGGCCGGCTGCTCGACCGTGAACTCGGCCTCGACCCCGGCGAGGATCATCATCGGCCACCCCAGGTCGTCGGCCTGCATCCGCAGCCGGCAGCCGCCCTCGGCGGCCTCGACCTGGCCCCAGCGTCCCACCCGCTGAGAGACCACGTCGGGCTCGACCCGGAAGTGGATGCAGATGTCATGGGCGGCGGGGCGGGACCGGATCCCCGACTGCACGTAGGTCGCTGCGTCGCCGCCGGGGATCTCCCGTGGACGGAAGGTCTGGCCGGTGGTCGTCGGGTCGCTGATCCGGTCGACGCGGAAGGAACGCCAGTCATGGCGGACGCGGTCGTAGGCGAGGAGGTACCAGCGGTTGCCGATGGTGACCAGCCGGTGTGGCTCGACTCGGCGCTGGGTCGGCTCCGCCTCGGGCGCCCGATAGGTGAAGGTGAGCGCCTCGTCGTCGCGACAGGCCTGCGCCAGGACGCCGAGCACGCCGGCGTCCAGCGGCGCCCGGCCGCCCCAGGGGAGCGAGTCGGTCTGCGACGTCACCGCGTCCATCCGCCGGCGCAGCCGCGGCGGCATCAGCGCGACCACCTTCCCCAGCGCCTGGGCGGAGGTGTCCCCCATCCCGGCGACCAGACCGGCCGCGGCGGTGCGCAGCCCGACCGCGATCGCGACCGCCTCCTCGTCGTCGAGCAGCAACGGCGGCAGCGCGTTGCCGGCCCGGAGCTGGTAGCCGCCGGCCACCCCGCGGGTGGCGTCGACGTCGTAGCCGAGATCGCGCAGCCGCTCGATGTCGCGACGCAGCGTACGCTCGCTGACCTCGAGGCGCACGGACAGCTCCGTGCCGGGCCAGAAACGGTGGGTCTGCAGCAGCGACAACAGCTGCAGCATCCGGGCGCTCGTACTCATGTTCACGACCCTAGAGGCCATTGCGGCCAGATCGTGGCCTGATTCGCGAAGAACGGGCCCGAGATCGCGCGACGGTCGGCTCGCCCCCTCCTCGAGCCGACCGTCGTCGCGCTATCCCCCTCTTACCCACTCACCGGACTTCTAAACCGGATCTCGCAAAGAATTTTCAAAAGCGGACAGAAACTGGCCGGATGACCTCAGAGGCTGGAGTCATGACGAACCACACCAACCAGCGGCCGGTGATCCGCACCGAGGCTCTGACCAGGCATTTCACCCGCGGAAAGAAGACCGTCGAGGCCGTACGCGGGCTCGACCTGGAGATCCACCAGGGCGAGCTCGTCGCCTTCCTCGGCCCGAACGGAGCCGGCAAGTCGACCACCCTGAGGATGCTGACCACCCTGATCCCACCCACCTCCGGCACCGCCGAGGTCGCCGGACACGACGTCGTACGCTCGCGCGCGGCGGTCCGGCGCTCGATCGGCTACGTCGGCCAAGGCAACGCCGCGGCCTTCGTCCAGCGCGGTCGCGACGAGCTGATGTCCCAGGCCCGCGCCCACGGCATCCCGCGGGCCGCCGCCACGGCGCGCATCGACGAGCTGCTCTCCGCCTTCGACCTCCAGGAGTACGCCGACCGCCCGGTCCAGACGCTCAGCGGCGGCCAGCGGCGGCGTCTCGACATCGCGATCGGGCTGCTCAACCACCCCGAGGTGCTGTTCCTCGACGAGCCGTCGACCGGGCTGGACCCGCAGAACCGCGCCAACCTCCAGGAGCAGATCCGCCGACTCCACGAGGACGGCACCACGATCGTCCTCACCACCCACTACCTGGAGGAGGCGGACGCGCTCGCCGGCCGGGTCATCGTCGTCGACCACGGCGTGGTGATCGCCGACGACACGGCCGCCCGGCTCAAGGAGCGGCTCGGCGATCTGGTCCTCCTCGGCTTCGGCAGCGAGGCCGACGCCACCGCCGGCGCGGCCCGGGCCGAGTCGGTGCTGACCGGCCCGACGCTCGTCGAGCGCACCGGGACACAGGTCTCGATCCGCACCCCGCGCGGTGCCGACAACGCCCCGGCGATGGCGATCGACCTGGCCGCTCACGGCACACCGGCGATCCGGATGGAGGTCCACAGCCCCACCCTCGACGACGTCTTCCTCGACCTCACCGGCCGCAGCCTGCGCGAGTCGGCCGACTCCACCACCCAGACCGAAGGAGCAGCAGCATGACCACCCTCACCGTTCCCGCCACCCAGGTCCGCCGGACGACGGAGCCGCTGAGCAGGCCGACCGGGTTCCTCACCGACACCTGGACCGTCCTGCTCCGCGAGCTCACGCCTAAGCTGCGCCAGCCCGCCTCCATGCTCTTCGCGATGGTGCAGCCGCTGGTCTTCCTGGGCCTCTTCGCACCGCTTCTGCCCGCCGTCGAGAACGGCAGCGCGCTGCAGTGGTTCGTGCCCGGCATCGTCGTGATGACCGCACTCATGGGCGCCTCGATGACCGGTGCCGACCTGACCGCGGAGATCCGCTCCGGCTCCCACGAGCGGCTCCTGGTCTCGCCCCTCTCCCGGCCGTCGCTGCTGGTCGGACGGGCCCTGAAGGAGGTCGTACCGGTCCTCTTCCAAGCCGCCGTCATCCTCGCCGTGGTGACCCCGTTCAGCTTCGACCTCCACCTCGGTGGGGTCCTGGTCGGAGCCGTCATCGTCTCGCTCTTCGCGATCGGGCTGGGCGCGTTCAGCTTCGCCCTGGCCACCGCCGCCAAGGAGCAGGACTGGATCTTCTGGACGGTGCAGCAGATGCTGATCTTCCCGCTGCTGCTCCTCTCCGGCGTCCTCCTCCCGCTCGACGGCGCACCCGGCTGGCTGAAGTTCCTCAGCGACATCAACCCGATGACGTACGTCGTGGAGGCGGAGCGGGCGCTCTTCGCCGGCGAGTTCCCGGTCGATGTGGTCGTCAGCGGCTTCGTCGCGGGCGCGGCCGTCGCGGTCGTGGGAGTCCTGGTCGGCGTACGGACCATGGAGCGGTCGAGCTGAACCTCGGGTCGAAGCCCCTTGACCTCAAGTTCACTTTAGCTTCCAGACTGGACGCATGACACCCGGATCCCGCACCTCCCCGAGCCCGACAACGATCGTGCTCACCGTCATCGCCGGCACGGTGATGATCCCGATCGACATCACGATCGTCGCGGTAGCGATCGCCCGTCTCTCCCAGGAGACGGGCGCTTCGCTGCCCGTGATCCAATGGGTCGCCACCGGCTACACGCTCGCCCTGGCGACGGTCATCCCGGCCGCAGCGTGGGCGATCAGCCGGTTCGGCGCCCGCCAGGTCTTCCTGACCGCGATCGGCGTCTTCACCGTCGGCTCCGGCCTGGTCGCGGCCTCCTGGAACGTCGAGTCGCTGATCGCGTTCCGGGTGCTGCAGGGGCTCGGGGGTGGCTTCGTGATGCCGGCCGCGATGACCCTGACGCTGCGCTCGGCGCCGCCCGAGGAGCGGGGTCGGCTGATGGCCCTGATGGGGCTGCCGGTGCTGGTCGGCCCGGTCTTCGGGCCGGTGCTCGGCGGCTGGCTGCTCGACACCATGTCGTGGCGGTGGATGTTCCTCATCAACCTGCCGCTCGGTGTGCTCGGCGTGATCCTCGGCCTGCGCAACCTCCCCCGCCTGGGCCGCGGGCCGAGCGCCCGCCTGGACGTACGCGGCCTGCTTCTGCTCCCTCCCGCGATGGCGCTCCTCGTCCTGGGCACCTCGTTCGCCGAGGGCACGCTCCTCGACGCCCAGGTGCTGGTTCCGATCAGCGCCGGGATCGTCCTGGTGGCGCTCTTCGTGCGGCACGCGCTCCGCGCCACGGCACCTCTCCTGGACATCCGGCTCCTCGGCCGGCGGCTGACCGGCGGCAGCGCCGCACTGCTCGTCTGCTTCGCCGGCGGCTACTTCGGCTCGATGATCCTGGTGCCGCTCTACTGGCAGGTCGTACGCGGCGAGTCCGCCACGACCGCGGGCCTGCTCATGGCTCCCGCCGGCATCGCGGCCGGGATCATGATCCAGATCTCCGGCCGACTCATCGACCGCTTCCCGCCGCTGCCCGTGATCGGCTCCGGCATCGTGGTCTCCACCCTGGGCTTCGGCGCCCTCGCGCTCCAGCTGAGCGCCGACGCACCGATGCCGCTCCTGGCCACGACCCACGCGGTCGCGACCGCGGGCGCCGGGTTCGTGATGCTGCCGACGATGACCATCGCCACCCGCTACCTCGAGGACAGCGCCATCCCGGCCGGGTCCACGATGATCAACGTGATGAACCAGGTCGCCACCGCCCTGTGCACCGCCGGCGTCTCGGTGCTCCTGGCCGCCGCACTCTCCGCTCGCCTGCCCGGACTGGGCGACGACGGCGTCGGCGCCCTCAGCACGGTGTCACCCACCGAGCGCGTGGCCGTCGCCCCGTTGGCTGCCGAGGCTCTTCAGGTCGCCTTCTGGCTGCCGGTCACGATGATGGCGGCATCGGCGATCATCGCGTTCGTCGTCTTCCGGCGTACGCCCTCGGCTCGGCCGGCTCCGGCCGACAGCCTTCAGCCGGTGGCCGCGGCGGTCGCCGAGTAGGCGCCTACCGCCGGCGGTGGCCGCCCGGGTACGGGTTGGGGTGGCCTGGGGCGGGAGGGCCCGGGACAGGACGGCCGGGGTAGCCGGGGCCGGGGTAGCCGGGGCCGGGGTGAGCCGGCTGGACCAGGCCCCGGTGGAGCGGGCCGCCTCCGGGATAGGGTCCCGCCGGCCGGACCGGCCGGGTGGCTTCGAGATCGCGCCGGTGCCGGTCGTGGCGCCGGCGCCACGCCATCAGGAAGGCGATGAGCAGCCCCAGCGCGGAGAGGCCGAGCACCGCGACGGCGATCTCGAGGTAGCCGATCCCGAACAGCCCGCTCGAGGCCGGTGTCTGACCGTCCGAGGCGTCGGTGAAGGTCACCGGACCGGCTGTCTCCGAGTCGCCCTGCGGCAGGGCCGAGGCCGACTCCGACTCTGACGGTGACGCCGAGAGCGACGTCGACGGTGCCGCAGAAGCAGAAGGCGTACGCGACGGGGTCGGCGAGGCGGTCGCCGACTTCTTCGGCTTCGGGGCCTGACGAGGAGTCGGGTCCTTGGTCGACGCAGGGGCGGTCGGCGCCGGCCCCGCGGCGGCCTCCGGTTTCGCGGTCGGCCGCACGCCCGGCGGGTACTTCGCGAAGACCTGCACGCCCCAGGTGGTGCCGTCGACCTCAACGAACGCGATCCCGATGTGGGTGTAGTCGCCCAGGATGTTCGCGCGGTGCCCGTCGGAGTTCATCCATCCCCGGTGCATCTCGGCGCCGGTCGGATAGCCCATGGCGACGTTCTCCCCGACACCCTGCCACCCCTCCGGGACCTGCTCGGCGAGGTCGGGATTGTGCGATAGCTCGCCGTCGGCGGCGATCTTGTAGGCCCATGTGCGCGCCAGGCCGTCGAGTGCGGAGTCGCGCGTGAGCGGGTCCAGACCGGCATCGGCCCGCGCGGAGTTGGCCAGCCGCTTGATCGTGCCACCCTCCCCCGCGGACGCCGGACCAGCGCCGAGAAGCAGCGCGGCGGCCGCCATCAGCAGGACGAGGACAGAGGACACGGGGCGATGAAGGTGGGGGGACATCCCCGCCAGGGTATCGACCTTTACTCTGGGGCGCTGCGCTCGAGGTGGCGCTCGATGTGGGCGGCGATCCCGGCCATCAGCAGGCTCTGCCCGAAGGCGGACGGGTCGTCGGAGTCGGACCCCTCGCCAGGCCCAGCAGGCCGCCAGGTCGCCATCGACTCCATCAGGCTCGGGAAGCGCTCCGGATCGGCGTACGTCACGAGCATCTGCTCGAAGGAGGCGTAGGGGTTCTCCGTGTCGGAGAGCGCCGCCTCGACCTCGATCTTCGCCTCACCCAGCGCGTACTGCGCGACGATCCCGACGATCGCCAGCTTCTCCTCGGCAGGCAGCGCAACCTCGCGCAGATAGTAGAAGCCGAGGTCGATCCAGGCCAGGCGGTTCGGGCCGGGGAGCGCCGCAGCGACCGGCAGGTCCAGGAACCACGGTTTGCGCACGACGAGGTCGACCTGGGCGCGCATCCAGGCCGCCAGACCCTCGCGCCAGCCCAGGTCGCGGTCGGGCGCGGGCAGCTCGGCGCAGAGCCGGTCGGCGAGCAGGATGAGCAGCTCGTCCTTGTTCTTCACGTGCCGGTAGAGCGCCATCGGTGAGCAGCCCACCGCTTCGGCGACCCGAGCCATCGAGACGGCGGCCAGGCCCTGCTCGTCCGCGATGACGTAGGCGGCCTCGACGATCTGGGCGAGGCTCAGCGCCGGCTTGGGGCCGCGCCGGCCGGCCGGAGGCTTGCCCCACAGGCGAGGGATCAGGTCAGAACTCATCGCCTCCATCATGCCCTGCTCCTTCCCGAAACCGGTTGACCGTCCGGCCAAACTGCGTAATCTATAAACAGTTAACAACATACGCTATTAGATCGGATGACCCATGAGCACACCCCCACGACCCCTGGCGCACCAGTGGTGGGTCTTCCCGCTGGCCGCCGCAACCGTGATCTTCCTGGTGACGGCGCTGCCTCGATATGTCGGGCTGGACCCGTCCCAGTCGCTTGTCGAGACCGACCGCGGACCGGCCTTCTACCCCGCGCTGGTGACGCACATCTTCTTCGGCTCGGTGATGCTCTGCTGCGGCGTGCTCCAGCTGTGGCCGTGGCTGCGCGCCAACCATCCCGCGGTGCACCGCTGGACCGGCCGCACCTACGTCGTCACCGCGATCCCGACCGGGGTGGCTGCACTGGTCACCAGCCAGTTCCCCGTCGCCGGACCGTCCCAGCAGGTCGGCAACACCTTCTTGGGCGTGCTCTTCCTGCTGTTCACGGTGCTCGGCTACCGCGCCGCCCGGCAGCGGCGGTTCAAGGACCACCGCGAGTGGATGTACCGCAGCTACGCGATGGCGTTCTCGATCATCGCCAACCGCTTCTGGGGCATGGTGCTGATCATGATCTTCGTGCCCGACGTCATGACCGGCGCCGACATCGGCACCGAGGACCCCACCCTCGCCAGCGCCGCCGCGGCATCGGCCTGGGTCAGCTGGGTCGTGAACCTGCTGATCGCCGAGTGGATCATCCACCGGAAGCCGCGACGGCGAGGGAACCGTCAGGAGAGCGCGTCGCGCAGCGTCGAGCGCCAGACGCCGGTGAGCTCCTCGAGCGGGATCTCGACGGCACCGCCGTCGTAGGAGACCCGGTAGGCGGAGCCACCGGTCACCCCGAGCTTGGTCGCCGCGACGCCGTGGCGCTCGGCCAGCGAGGTGAGCCGCTCGACGTCGTCGGCCTTGACGGTGACGAGCGCGCGGGCGACCGACTCCGAGAAGAGCGCGACGAACGGGTCGCCGGCGAGGGTGACCGAGACGCCGATTCCGGAGGACATCGCCGGCTCGGCCAGGGCCTGCATCAGGCCACCGTCGGAGAGGTCGTGGGCGGAGGTGATGAAGCGGGCCTCCAGCAGCAGCTCGGCGAGCGCCTTCTCGGCGCCCAGGTTCACCTTCGGCGGCAGCCCACCGAGGTGACCGTGCACGACGTGGGCCCACTCCGAGCCGGAGAGCTCCTCGTGGGTCTCACCGAGGAGCACGACGACCTCGTCGGCGGCCTGGAAGTCAGACGGCGTACGCGTGGTGACGTCCTCGATCACACCGAGCGTCGCGACCACCGGCGTGGGGTGGATGGCGACCTCGCCGGTCTGGTTGTAGAGGGACACGTTGCCGCCGGTGACCGGGATGCCGAGCTCGAGGCAGGCGTCCTTCAGGCCGCGGGTGGCCTCGGCGAACTGCCACATCACGTCGGGGTCCTCGGGAGATCCGAAGTTGAGGCAGTCGGAGATGGCCAGCGGCTTGGCGCCGACGGAGGCGACGTTGCGGTAGGACTCCGACAGCGCCAGCTGGGCACCGGCGTAGGGGTCCAGCTTGGCGAAGCGGCCGTTGGCGTCGGTCGCGAGCGCGACGCCGAGGTTGGTCGACTCGTCGACGCGGATCATGCCGCCGTCGGAGGGCTGGGAGAGGACGGTGTTGCCCCGGACGTAGCGGTCGTACTGCTCGGTGATCCAGGACTTGTCGCACAGGTTCTCCGAGGCGACCAGCTTCAGGACGGTCTCGCGGAGCTCGTCGGCGGAGGCCGCCCGCGGGAGCTTCTCGGCCACATCGGCCTGCAGCGCGTCCTGCCACGACGGGCGGGCGTAGGGGCGCTCGTAGACCGGGCCGTCATGGGCGACGGTGCGCGGGTCGACGTCGACGATCGGCTCGCCGTGCCAGTCGACGCGGAGCCGGCCCTCGCCGGTGACCGTGCCGATCGTGGCGGCTTCGACGTCCCACTTGTCGCAGATCGCCATGAAGGTGGCCTCGTCCTCGGGCGCGATGACGGCCATCATCCGCTCCTGGGACTCGCTCATCAGGATCTCCTCCGGCGCGAGCGTCGAGTCACGCAGCGGGACCTTGGTCAACTCGACGTGCATCCCGCCGTCACCGGCGGCGGCGAGCTCGGAGGTGGCACACGAGATGCCGGCCGCGCCGAAGTCCTGGATGCCGCGGACGATGCCCGCGGAGAAGAGCTCGAGGGTGCACTCGATCAGCAGCTTCTCCATGAACGGGTCGCCGACCTGGACGCTCGGCCGCTTGGCCGGACCGTCCTCGTCGAACTCGACGCTCGCGAGGATGGAGGCGCCACCGATGCCGTCGCCCCCGGTGCGCGCGCCGTACATGATCACCAGGTTGCCGGCGCCGGAGGCCTTGGCCAGGTGGAGGTCCTCGTGACGGAGGACGCCGACGCAGAGCGCGTTGACCAGCGGGTTGCCGAGGTAGGAGGCGTCGAAGACCGCCTCGCCACCGATGTTGGGCAGGCCCAGGCAGTTGCCGTAGTGGCCGATGCCGGACACGATGCCGGGCAGCACCCGGTGGGTGTCCTCCTCGGACAGCGGGCCGAACCGGAGCGGGTCCATGACGGCGACCGGCCGGGCACCCATCGCGAGGATGTCGCGGACGATGCCGCCGACGCCGGTCGCGGCGCCCTGGTGGGGCTCCACGTAGGAAGGGTGGTTGTGGGACTCGACCTTGAAGGTGACCGCATAGCCCTGGCCGACGTCGAGCACGCCCGCGTTCTCGCCGATGCCCGCGAGCATCTTGCCGGCCGGGGTCTCCTGCGGGATCTCGCCGAACTGCTTCAGGTGGACCTTGGAGGACTTGTAGGAGCAGTGCTCCGACCACATCACCGAGTACATCGCCAGCTCCGCGCCGGTCGGCCGGCGGCCGAGGATGCGCTTGATCTCGGCGTACTCGTCCTCCTTCAGGCCGAGCTCGGCCCAGGGCTGCTCGCGGTCGGGGTCACCGGCAGCGTGGTGCACGGTGTCCAGGAGCGGAAGATCGGACGCAACGGCAGCGGACGAAGTCTCGGTCACGGGCAGAAATCTACGTCAGAAGTGCCCAATCCCCCGAGTCGTCACCCGGGCCCGATCATCTGGGCAGCCCGCGCCACTCCCGCAGGTCGCGGATCTCACCGAACTCCTCGAGCGCCTGCCGGGCGACCTCGCCGTCGGCGGCATAGGCGGCGACGCTCCAGCCGTGACCCTCCACCATCTCGGCGGTGATCCACGAGGCCTCACCGTGCGGCGTGGGCAGCCGGCGCGGGCGCCAGGAGAGCGACATCGCGCCGTCGGGGCGCTGCTCGATCTTCGGGGTCGAGCCGGTGGCGGCGTACTTCCGGCGGCCGGCCTGCCAGTCGCTCGAGTAGGCGTAGTGGAGGTGGATCTCGCTGCCGCGCCAGGAGATCGAGCACTCCACGAAGAGGTCGCGCGGGCCGGTGTCGCGCCGGTCGCACTCGCCGCTGCGGGCGGCATCGGCGTAGCCCGGGAAGACCCACGTCATGCCGTCCTCGCCGCGCGGGTCCGGGCATCGGGTCAGGGAGCCGGAGCCGTTGCCGTCCCAGCAGACATAGGGCGTGTTGACCCGCTTCGTGGTCGAGCTCACCTGGTCGGCGGCCACGAACGGCCCGACCATCTCGCCGCCGTGCGCGACGTGGATGATCCCGGCGACCGTCAGCGCGAGCAGCACGGTGATCGCGAAGAGGACCGGAGTCACCCGATCACGTCGTCCCTGCACCGGCCCCAACCCCCTTTGCGGTCCGCTTCTTTACCAAGTTAACGCCGCGGCCCGGCTTTGGTTAGGGCAAATCAGCCGGGACGAACGTCCTGACCAAACATCGCCGCCTGCGCGAGTCCACTGGTAACTGAGTGACGGTTGTGACTACCGTGACGAAATATGGGGGACTTCACCAGGCGCAGGTACGTCAGACGGGCACTCGGCGCGAGCCTGATCTCCGGCGTCGTCGGGATCGCCGGGCTGGCAGCACCCAGCCCCGCGGCCGCGAACCCGGTCACGCCGGGCAACTTCACGGGCTACGGATTCGACCAGTGTCAGGCGCCGTCGCAGACGGCGATGGACCGCTGGTGGAAGCACTCCAACTTCAGCGCGGTCGGCATCTACATCGCCGGCAACTCGCGCGGCTGCCGCACCCAGACCAACCTGAGCGCCACCTGGGTGCGCAACCAGCAGGCGCGCGGGTGGCGGCTCCTGCCGATCACGCTCGGCCCACAGGCGTCCTGCAACCCGCACTTCCCGCGCTATCGCGACGACCCGCGGATCAGCGCCGACTCGACCAACCAGTACGCCACGGCGAAGCGCCAGGGCGTCAACCAGGCCAACGCGACCGTGGACGCGGCCAAGCGCTACGGCATCGCCGCCGGAAGCACGATGTTCTACGACCTCGAGGGCTTCGACATCGGCAACAAGCGCTGCCGTGAGTCGGCGATGTGGTTCGTGTCGGCCTGGAACCACCGGATCAAGGCGCTCGGCTACCGACCGGCCATGTACTCGAGCGCGTCCACCGGCATCAAGGCGATGTACGCCGTCTGGCACGCCCAGCCGCGCGGCTTCGTCTACCCCGCGGACCTGTGGATCGCCGACTGGGACGGCCGCCCCAACACCTCGACCCGCTACATCCCGGACACCCCCTGGAACCCCCACAAGCGCGTCAAGCAGTACCGCGGCCCGCACAAGGAGACCCACGGCGGCACCACCATCGAGATCGACTCCAACTTCGTCGACCTCGGCCGCGGCTCCTACGCGCGGCCGGTGACGCACTGCGGCGGCGTGCCGGTCAGCTTCACCAGCTATCCCGCACTGAGGCCGCGCACCAGCTCCTACACTCCCTCGCCGATCTACACCAAGGCGCTCGAGTGCATCCTCCGCGAGCGGGGGAACTTCGGCGGCCCGATCGACGGGACGTACGACGCCGGACTGGTGCGCTCGGTCAATGCCTGGCAGCGCTCGCACGGACTGGCGGTGCGCAAGACCTGGACCCAAGGCGCCTGGAAGACGCTGTGGGCAGCCAACAGCCGCCCGCTCCTGAAGCGTGGCTCCGCCGGCGAGAGCGTCCGCGACCTCCAGCGTGCGCTCAGTGCCACCTCCGCACCCGAGCGCCCGAAGATCACCGGCGTCCTGGACTGGAACACCCAGGTCGCCCTCGCCGCCTACCAGAAGCGCCTGGGCCGCACCGCAACCGGCATGGCCACCGAGGTCACCTGGTACGACCTGGCTCACGGCCGCTGATTCCGAGGTCGTGGAGCTGAGCGTGACCTATGGGCCACGCTCAGCTCCACAACTCCCCGACCTCGACAGCCTCGTCCGGCGCCACCTCCGTGACCCCTACCGTCGGGATCGACGCCCAGGTCTGATCGGTGTCAGGGAAGCCGAAGAGCGTCTGCGACAACAGTGCCCCACCGCCGGCGTCCTCGGTGACGTACGCCGCATCCTCCCGGTAGCGGACGCCGGCACCGGCGGGGACCGCGGGCAAGGTTGATGAGCAGCAGGGGCTCATCACCGTCGTTGGCGAACCGCTAGCTCACCTGGACCTCGGTGTCGCTGACCGTCACCTCGGCATGGAAGGTGGCCCCTGGCTCCGGCGCCGATCCCGACGGACCGAACTCACCGTAGGGCGGATCCTCGGCGCACCCGCTGAGCGGCATCAGCAGCGCCGCCGCGAGCACGCCGACCCGCTTCATCAGTCCAGGGACACCGGATCGGAGCAGAAGATCTGCTGGGACTCGGCGGCCGAGTCGGAGTGGGCGAGGCCGGTGACCCTGGCCGGCACGCCGTCGGGGTAGAGGTCACGGAGGTCAAGAACACCGACGCAGAAGATCACCTCGTCTACCGGGTCCGGAAGGTTCGGGGCCGAGTCGTCGTCGAACGGGCGATACTCCTCGAGCGGCAGCGGCAAACGTACGTCTCGCTCCATTTCCTCGCCCGCCGCGAGCTCGACCCAGCCGACCGCCGGCATCTGGGCGAACGACGTGTCGTCCGGCAGCGCGAAGATCCGCTTGCTCACCTCGGCCCGGCTCCCGCCGCTGCCCAGGACGTAGACGGTGTCCGCCGAAGCGGGCTGCAGCGCTCCGTTGGCGTACGTCGGAACCGAGTCGACCACGTAGACGTCGACATCCGCGTCGTTGACCACCCGATAGCTGATCTCCAGGGCATCGCCGGAAGTGGCGATCTCCGACTCGAACCGGACCCCTTCGATCTCCCGCTCGCCCTCGGGGGCCTTCGCGCACCCGCTCATCACCAGACCTCCCGCCGTCAGCAGCGATGCGAGCATCATCAACCTAGTAGTGGTCACGGTGTGGTGCCCCCATCTCGTCGCGGAGCCCATTCTCGGTGTAGACGTAGGGATGGTCCGGGTCGATCTGCTCCGGCGTGCTCGGGTCGTTGTCGTGGTCGACGGGCAGACCGGCAGCCTCGCGCTCGCGGTTGTTGGTCCCCTGGTTCTCGGGGTCGTCACCGTGATACTCCCCGGGCTCGAGCGTGTCATGCATGTAGTCGTAGACGTGCGCCATCTCGTGGTAGAGCACCGCGACCGGCGGGCCGTCGACAGGCGTCTGGGGAGCACGGTTGCCGGTGTTCATCGTGTCGATGTCCGGCATGTACTTGATCTCGTTGCCGCCCATCGGCCCGTCGGACGCCGAGCTGTTCGGCGTGTCACCGACGTACTCGCGGATGGTCAGGTTCTCCTGCCCGATCCCGAACACACCCGAGTCGTCGTGTCTCCGGTCGAGCGCGGCGAGCATCTGCTGCCCCGTCGGCGACGCGGCCAGCATCTCGAGGTCGGCACGGGTCCGGGCGACGAACTCCGGTGACCCCTCGATCTTGATCCACTCCGGGACCTCGGTGATCTGGACCGTCACGTGCTGCTCGACGTCCTCATCGGTGTCACCGGACTCGCTGTGGGCCTTGTCGTCACCCGAGCCGCCATAGGTGGTGTCGCTGCCCCGCCCGGCGTAGCTCACGTCGTCGCCGGCGCCACCGTGGATCCGGTCGTTGTCGTCGCCGCCGGAGGCGATGTCGTTGCCGTCGCCACCGACGAGCACGTCGTCGCCGTCGGCACCTTCGAGGTAGTCCTGGCCGCGACCACCGCTGATCCGGTCGTTTCCGGCCATGCCGTAGACGGTGTCGTCCCCACCCGCTCCGGTGGCGAGGTCGTTGCCGCCCTGGGCGTCGATGTAGTCGCGATCCGTGCCACCCGAGACCCGGTCGTCACCGTCACCGGCGAAGACGTGGTCGCGGCCCTGGCCACCGAGGATGCGGTCGCTCCCGCTGCCGCCGTCGAGCCGGTCGTCACCCCTGCCCCCGAGCAGGGAGAGATTGACGTTGGTGCCCTGCGGGACGTTGATCTCGTCGTTGCCCTCGCCGGCGCGGATGACGATCTCGTTGCCGGGCGGCACCTCGTACATCTGGCCGTTGACGGTGACGACCTGTTTCCCGGTCAGCGGATTGATCCCGACCGTGACCACGTCGTCGCCGCTGCCGGTGTTGATGTAGGTCTTGCCGTCGACGTTGATCATGCCGACCGAGTCGACGTCGGCCGGGACGTGGAACGGGTCCTGTCCGGACTCGGCGATCGCCGCCATGCTCGTCGACAGACCCTGCCAGGCGGCGGTGGTGTCGACCAGCACCTGCCGGTCGGCGTCGAGGTCGCGATCGAGGCCGGTGCGGATCTCGTAGGCGCGCGCGATGGCGTCGGTGACCAGCTTGCTGTCCTCGGGGGTCTCGGGCTGGAACCGGATGTCACCCGACGGGCTGCCCTGGTGCGGAATGTGGGCGACGGTGGCCCAGGACTGGTCGAGGTGACCTTGGGCGATGCGTACGGTGCCGGCGATCCGGGCCATCGCCGCGGACCCCTTGTCGGCGAGCTCGCGCGCCTTGTCGAGGTCGGTCAGCAGCGTCTTGCGGTGCCCCTCGTAGGACTCGGCCGTCTGGCCCTCCCAGTCGGCGACCACATCCTTGGAGCCGCTGATGAACGACTCGGTGACACCGTCGAGCGCCTTCGCCACCGAGGCCCAGCCTCGTGACGCCTCGTCGATCGAGGCCGCGTCGTCCCACAGCTTCCAGGTGCCTTCGGACATCTCGTGCTCCTCAGCGCGGGGTCGGGGTGGGGCCCGGCGACGGGCTCGGGGTGGGCGAAGGCGGCTTCGGACCCGGGGTCGGCTCCGGCGGACGCGGCAACGGCCCCGGAGGGAGCGAGTTGCTCGACTGGGCGGCTCGTGCCGTCTCCTCATCGGTCGCGGAGATGTCGAACGCACACAGCATCAGGGCGTCGGCGTCGGCCTCGAAGACCGCCGCGAACGACTCGAGCGCGCTCGACGCGGCCTCGACCAACGGTCCGTGGGCGGCCGTCGTGTCGTAGCCGCCCTGGGTGTTGCCGGCGTCGCGCTGAGCGACATGGAGTGCGCCGGCGTTGTCCGTGGTCGCAGCGGTCAGGTCCATCGCCCAGTCGATGCAGCGGTCGGCGAGCTTGACCAGCTCGCCGGGACGTACGTTGATCTGAGATGACATCGGGGCCTCCCTCTTCAACGGAGTTCTTCCCCGGAACACGCGGGGCTACACGCGAACGCCGCACACGTCTCATCATCCGAGACGCGTGCGGCGGTGTGCGCTCAGGAGAACGGGTTGGGGAGGGCGCCGGGCAGGTCGGCGAGGAGCTCGCGGGCGCGGGCGGCGACCTTGTGCTCGACCAGGACCTCGTACTTGGTCGGGACGATCATCTTCACGCTCGAGAAGTCGCGGGTGCCCTTGGTCGCGGCGTAGCCGATCATTGACCAGATCAGGCCGAAGACGACGCCGAGGAGCACCGTCGAAAGCAGGATGAAGAGGAAGTTCTCGCCGCCGAAGAGCGACATGATCAGGCCGACGAAGACACCGAGCCAGGCACCGGAGAGGACGCCGGCGAGCGCGACCTTGCTCCAGGTCAGGCGTCCGGTGATCCGCTCGATCTGCTTCAGCTCGGTGCCGACGATCATGCAGTTCTCGACCGGGAACTCCTTGTCGGAGAGGAAGTCGACCGACTTCTGCGCCGCCGCGTAGTCGTCATAGGTCGCGAGCGACTGGGGGAACTCCAGCTTCAGCGGGCTCTGCGGGCCGCTGACCGGCGAGGTGAAGGACATGCGTCCAGTCTGCCCCAGGGCAGGTCAGGATTTGAGGACGCCGTTCGCAATGACGTCGAGCATGGGACGTACGTCCTTGGGTTCGAGCGAGGACTGGTCGGCCATGGTCGCCACGCCGCCCAGGAGGCGGCAGACGTCGAGGTTGTCGACACCTTCGCGCAGCACACCGTGGTCGGCCATCTCCGTCAGCACGCTCTCATTGGCGTCGGCGTAGGTCTGGCACTTGGTGCGCAGCGGTGAGTCCTGACAGCCCAGGGAGGCGGTGATCTTGGCGGCCGCGCCCTGGTGGCGGGTCAGCAGAGCGACGTACTCCTCGAACCAGGCGAGGAGCTTCTCGCGGCAACCGCCCTCGGTCGCCATCGCCTTCTCGACATGGGCGGAGACCTCCTCGATCCAGGTCGCCATGATCGCATCGTGGAGCGCCTCGCGCGTCGGGAAGTGGCGGTAGAGGGTGCCGGGACCGACGCCCGCCCGCCGGGCGACCTCGTCGAGAGGCGCGTCGAGACCACGTTCCTTGAAGACCGCATGGGCGACCTCGATCAGCCGTTCGCGGTTGCGTTGCGCGTCGGCTCTCATCAGGACCTCCTCGGTGGCTCCCGCTGCACTGCGGGGGCCTCAAGTTAACAGCAGTCACCGCCCGGCCATCTAAATGCGTTGCTAAACGGAGACACTCTCCGGTAGTGTCATAGTCAAGCGGAGACTTCCTCCGCTTCACTGTACTCCCTTTCCGTCTCCAACAGGAGCTCTCGAATGACATCCACCGTGGCACCACCCACGCCACCCGCGGCCACCAAGGCCGCCGGCGCCGGGATCGCCCTGGTCCTGGTCGCCCAGCTGATGATCGTGCTCGACTCGGCGGTCGTGAACGTCGCGCTCCCCCGGATCGCCGGGGATCTCGAGTTCACGCCGGCGGCACTCACCTGGGTCCTCAACGGCTACACCCTCGCCTTCGGCGGCCTGCTGCTGCTCGGCGGTCGCCTCGGCGACGTCTTCGGCAGGCGACGTACGTTCGTGGCGGGCCTGTCCGTCTTCACCCTCTTCTCCCTGGCCGGCGGGCTCGCGCCGACCGACGATCTGCTCGTCATCGCCCGGGCGCTGCAGGGCTTCGGTGCCGCGATCGCCGCACCTCAGGTGCTGGCCCTGCTGACCACCTCGGCGAAGGACGAGGCCGGCCGGGCCCGGGCGATCGCGCTCTTCGCAGCGGTCTCCTCCAGCGGCGCCTCGATCGGCCTCATCCTCGGCGGCATCCTGACCGACATCGCGTCGTGGCGCTGGACGCTGTTCATCAACGTACCCATCGGGCTCGTCGTGCTCGCCCTCGTCGGTCGCCTGGTCTCCGAGACCGCTCGGCGACCGGGACGCTTCGACATCGTCGGCGCCGTGACCGCCACCGGTGGCGCGGCCGCAATCGTCTGGTCGCTGATCGGTGCTCCGGAGCACGGCTGGACGTCCGTACGCACCATCGGCGGCATCGCGGTCGGCCTGCTCCTGCTGGTCGCCCTCGTGCTCACCGAGCGCCGGGTCGCTCACCCGCTGCTGCAGCTCCACCTGTTCAACAGCCACCGCCGCGTCGCCGCGTTCATCGCCGCGGTCGGGCTGGTCGGCGCGCAGTTCGCGACGTTCTACCTGACCGTGATCTACCTGCAGGGCGTGCTCGGCATGGGGCCGCTCGCCTCCGGGCTGGCGTTCCTGCCGCTCACCCTGATGATCTTCGCGATGTCCCGGATCGCACCCCGCATCGCAGCCCGGATCGGGATGCCGCGGCTCCTGGTCCTGGGCGCCACCGGCCTCACCGCGTCGTTCGTGTGGCTGAGCACGCTGTCGGAGACGAGCACGTACGCCGGCGCCGTCCTGGCTCCGTTCCTCCTCAACGGTGCCTTCGCCTCGCTCGTCTTCACCTCCACCACGGCCCTCGGCCTGGAGGGTGTCGACGCCGCTCACGCCGGCTCGGCCTCGGGTCTGGTGCAGACCATGCAGCAGCTCGGCGGCTCGATCGGCCTGGCCGTGATCGCCTCGGTCTACGTCGCCAACGGCATCCCCGGCGAGGTCGTGCCCGGGATGCGCGAGGCCTTCTACGCCGCGGCCGCCCTCGGCGCGCTGGGGATCATCGCCTCACTGAGCGTCGTGCTCCGACGCCCCTCCGGGGCACCGTCGTACGTCACGGGAAGAGCAGCGGTCGAGGTCGACTGAGGTCGCTGTCCGCGAGATCGGGGACGTTGGACCATCGGCACGAGTCGTTCTGCCTCTGCCGTCCCGGTCATCCATCTGCAAATTTCACACCATGGGGGGGTATCACTACATTCGGGCACGCCCGGCGCATCCTGGTCGCCGGCATCACCGCAGGCGTCATGGCTGTCGCGGGACTGGCTTCTGCCGGTCCCGCGACGGCCGCAAACCCGGTCACCCCGGGCAACTTCACCGGCTTCGGCTTCGACCAGTGCCAGGCCCCGTCGCAGACCGCGATGGACCAGTGGTGGAAGTACTCGAACTTCACCGGCGTGGGCATCTACATCTCCGGCAAGTCACGTGGCTGCCGCGTCCAGACGTACCTCTCGGCGACCTGGGTGCGCAACCAGCAGGCCCGCGGCTGGCGGCTGCTGCCGATCACGCTCGGCCCGCAGGCCTCGTGCAACCCGCGCTATCCGCGCTACGGCGACGATCCGAAGATCAACCCTGACCCGACCGACGGGTACGCGGCGGCGAGGCGTCAGGCGATCAACGAGGCCAACGCGGCGGTCACCGCCGCCAAGGGCTACGGGATCGCGGCCGGCAGCACGATGTTCTACGACCTGGAGGCCTTCGACATCTCCAACCGGGTCTGCCGCGAGTCGGCGATGTGGTTCATCTCCGCGTGGAGCTACCGGATCAAGGTGCTGGGCTACCGCTCGGCGATGTACTCCAGCGCGGCGTCGGGGATCAAGGCGATCTACGACGTCCGGCGCGCGCAAACGCCCGGATTCACGTATCCGTCGGACATCTGGATCGCCGACTGGGACGGCAAGGCGAACACCTCGACGACGTACATCCCGGACACCGTGTGGAGCGACCACGACCGCGTCAAGCAGTATCGCGGCGGCCACGACGAGACGCACGGCGGCGTCACGATCAACATCGACTCCGACTATCTCGACGTCGGCCGCGGCTCCTACGCACCGCCGGTGGTCAGGTGCGGTGGCGTACGCGTCGACTTCGACTACTACCCCGACCTCCGCCCGGCGACGTCGACCTACACGCCGCCCGCGGCGTACGTGAAGGCGCTCAAGTGCATGCTCAGCACCCGCGGCACCTTCGACGGCGTGATGAGCGGCTACTACGGCTCCGCGCTGCGCGCCGCCGTCCACAACTGGCAGCGTACGCACGGCCTCGCCGTCCGGGACCTGTGGACCCGCGGCGCCTGGAAGACGCTGTGGGCCGCCAACCGACACCCGCTCCTGAAGCGCGGCTCGGCCGGCGACCAGGTCCGCGATCTCCAGCGCGCCCTCAACTCCACCACCCGCACCGAGGAGCGGGTCAAGGTGACCGGGGTCCTCGACTGGAACACCCACGTCGGCCTCGTCGCCTACCAGCGGCGCCTCGGGCGCACGACCAACGGCATGGCGACCGACATCACCTGGTACGACCTGTCTCGGGGCCGCTGAGGTGAGAGGTCAGGCGAAGGTCTTCTCGGCCGGCTCAGCGCTGGAGCGCCGCTCGTCTGGACGCAGCGGAGCGAGGAGCGAAGCGACGAGCGCAGCGGAGGAAGACGAGGGTCAAGCGGAAGCGCTCGCGAATTGCGAGGCAATCGCCAACGACAGAGTGAAGAAGCCGAGCCCGTCCGTGCCCGATCCCGTGAGGGTCTCCACGGCGTGCTCGGGGTGGGGCATCAGGCCGACGACGTTGCCGGCCTCGTTGGTGATGCCGGCGATGTCGTTGACCGAGCCGTTGGGGTTCACGTCGAGGTAGCGCGCCACGACACGGCCCTCGTCCTCGAGCCGCTTGACGGTGTCGGCGTCGGCGACGTACTGCCCCTCGCCGTTCTTCAGCGGGACGACGATCTCCTGGTCCTGGGTGAAGGCGGAGGTCCAGGCGGTCGAGGTGTTCTCGATGCGCAGCTTCTGGTCGCGGCAGATGAACTTGAGGTGGTCGTTGCGCAGCAGGCCGCCGGGGAGCAGGTGAGACTCCACCAGCATCTGGAAGCCGTTGCAGATGCCGAGGACCGGGAGGCCCTTCTGGGCACCCTCGATGACCTCGGTCATGATCGGGGCGAAGCGGGAGATGGCACCGCAGCGCAGGTAGTCACCGTAGGAGAAGCCGCCCGGCAGGATCACCGCGTCGACGCCCTGGAGGTCGTGGTCGCCGTGCCAGAGCGCAACGGCCTCGTTGCCGCCGATGCGGACGGCGCGCTGCGCGTCGACATCGTCGAGCGTGCCCGGGAAGGTGATGACGCCGATCTTCACTTGACCGGCTCTTCCACGCGGACGACGTAGTTCTCGATCACCGTGTTGGCCAGGAAGGTCTCGGCCAGCTTCTCGATCTGCGCGAGCGCCTCGTCGGTGACCTCGGGGATCTCCAGCTCGAACCGCTTGCCCTGACGGACCTCGGTGACCCCGGTGAACCCGAGCCGCGGCAGGGCGCCGAGCACGGCCTTCCCCTGCGGGTCGAGAATCTCGGGCTTGGGCATGACGTCGACGACAACGCGAGGCATGGCTGCAGTGTAGGTGGGCCATACGCCGCTCACCTAAACCGTTGGCACCCGCCCGATCCGGTCTTTACGATCGCTCCTCGTGCGCCATCTGCTGATCGACATGACGCCGTTGCGTACGTCACCTGCTTTCCGCCGGTTCTTCATCGGGCGGGCGGTCTCGGGGCTGGGTGGACAGATCTCGGTGGTCGCGGTGATGTACCAGGTCTGGGAGGCGACCCACAGCCCGTTCTGGTCCGGCAGCGTCGCGCTCGCGCAGCTGGTCCCGATGCTCACGATCGGGCTCTGGGGCGGTTCCGTGGCGGACCGGGCCGACCGGCGCACCATCCTGATGGCCACGACCGTCGTCCAGCTCACGCTGGCCGGGCTGCTGGTCGCCCAGGCCCTCTGGCTCGGCACCTCCCCCGCCTCGCTCGGGCCCGTGCTCGCGCTGGTCGCGCTCATCGCCGGGACCGGCGCGGTCGCCGCCCCCGCCGGCATGGGCGTGATCCCGCGTCTGCTCCCGGCCGACCAGGTCGCCGCCGGGCTCGCCCTCAACCGGCTGAGCTTCCAGGGGTCGATGCTCCTGGGCCCGGCACTGGGCGGCCTGATCATCGGCTACGCGGGTCTCGAGATCGCCTACGCCGTCGACGCCGTCTCCTTCGCCGCCGGCTTCCTCGGCGTGCGCGGCCTCCCGGCCCTCGCTCCCGTCACCAGAACGAGCGGCGGCGGAATCCTCGAAGGGCTGCGCTTCGCCGCCACCCAGCCCGTCGTACGCGGCGTGCTGCTCGTCGATCTCGCAGCCACCGTCCTGGCCATGCCGGTGAGCCTGTTCCCGCTGATCAACGAGGCCCGGTTCGGCGGCGACCCACGTACGCTCGGGCTGTTCCTGACCGCGATCGCGGTCGGCGGGGTCGCGGCCTCCCTCGTCTCGGGCTCGTTCACCCGGCGCAGCCGGCCGGGTGTGATCACCATCGGCGCCGCCGCCGTGTGGGGCCTCAGCCTGGGGGCCGTCGGGCTGGCCACCTCACCGTGGCTCTGCCTCGCCCTGCTCGCCGTCGCGGGCGCGGCCGACTCGGTCAGCGTGGTCACCCGTGGCACCCTGATCCAGCTGGCGGTGCCCGACGACCTGCGCGGCCGCACAGCCGCGATCGAGATGATCGTCGGAGCCGGCGGCCCGGAGGTCGGCAACCTCCGCGGCGGCGCCGTCGCCCAGCTCACCTCGGGCCCGTTCGCCCTGGTCAGCGGTGGCCTCACCTGCCTGCTCGCCCTGGTCGCGGTCGGCGTCACCTCCCGGCCGATGCTCACCTTCCGAACGGATCTGCCAAGAACCTGATGTGTCGCCGGAGTCGATGGCGCATGCTCCTGCCATGGGAATGATCTGGATCGCCTTGGCGGTCGACGAAACGACGGCCGAGGGCATCAAGACCGACCCGGAGCGACTCTGGGACCTCGAGGAGCGGCTCGCTGACGACAACGATCCACGGCTTGTCGACGTGGACAAGGCGTGGCACGGGATCCACTGGCTGCTGACAGGCAGCGTCTGGGAGGGTGAACCCCCTCTTGGTGACGCGATCTTCGGCGGAGACGAGTTCGGCGAGGACAACGGCTACGGGCGCCCGCGCCACCTGTGCGCGGACCGCACGGTCAAGGTGCACGCGGCTCTATCAGCACTCAGCGAAGCTGAACTCACATCGCGCTACGACGGGGCGGCGATGAACGCTGCAGAACTCTATCCGGTCGGTATCTGGGAGGAAGACGGCCAGGCCTACACGTTCGAGCACCTGGCGGAACTCCGGGCGTTCTATGCGCATGCCGCAAGCAACGGCCTCTCGGTCATCCAGCAGCTGACTTGATGTTCCAAGGTCGAAGTTCACAGCCACCCGGTGACTGCGATCTTCGATCTTACGCATCTGCACACACCGAGCACGAGCGAACCTGACCCTCCCAACCGCCGAGCCTCAGCAGATCGCCGATGCGGGCGGCCGTCCGGCACGGATCACGGAGCACCTGCCCATAGGTGAGCCGGACGGTGCGCAGGCCGCGCGCAGCAGCGGCAGCCAGATCGCGAGCGTGATCGGCATCGCGCGATGCAGCACTGCCGTGGAAGGCGCGCCCGTCGAGCTCGACGACCAGACCGTACGCGGCATAGGTGACGTCGCGCTCGACGGAGACGCCATCGACCGAGTCGGCGATCTGGCGCTCCCCGGCCGGTAGGCCATGAGCGCGCTCGACGCACCTGAGATACTCGCGCTCGAGCACCGAGCACGCGCCGGCCTTGAGATCCTCGAGCAACTCGCCGAGGAGATGCCGATCGCGCAGGCGTCGGCGATGTGACAGGGCCTCGACCAACGCCCCGGCCCTCAGCGCCTTGCTCTGCACCAGGTCGGCGAGCATCGAAAATGCCTCATTGACGTCGGCCGCCTCCGCGGCCGCATCGATCGCCGCCTCCGCGATCAGCTGTCGCGGCGGATAGTCGGCCCAGTCCACGTACCCTTCGAAACGGGCCCGGCGACGGACGATCACACCCTCGGGCGCACGCACCGTGCGACCCATCGGCACCATCACCTCGATCGGCGCCCGCTCCGGTGGCTTCGGGAGCGCCGACCTCCCGGTCAGAGCCGCCGGCCAGCAGGCCAGCACCGCCGCCCACGCCCGCTGACCCCAGGTCGGGTTGCCGGTGTGACCGACATAGACCCCCGGATGGATCGCGGTGAGCTCGCAGTTTCGTACGAGGCGGCGGATGTCGTGGTCCTGCGCGCGCAGCTCGCGCAACTGGCGCCGCGAGATCACGCCGCCCTGGATCTCGTCGCGCAACCGCACCATGCCATCACGGTCAAACGGTTGCCTCACGTCCCCCGAGTCGGCCACACCCACAGTCTGACCCAAACACTCGAAGTTCGCGGCCACCAAGTGACTGCGAACTTCGACCGTGCAACGGTGGACCTTGTCCCAGGGGCAACCGCCAGGGTCGGAGCCATGCGACTGCGCTCCCTCCTCATGGACGTACGCCCGCTGCAGCTTCCCGCGTACCGGCGTCTGTGGTTCGCCTCCGCCGTGACCGCGATCGGCGGCTCGTTCAGCGGCCTCGCGGTGCCGTTGCAGCTGTTCGAGCTGACCGGGTCATCGGCGTACGCCGCGGCGGCCGCCGCTGTCTCGATGGCCACGCTGATCGGCGCGGCCCTCGGGACCGGCGCGACGGTGCCGTCGGTCGTGCCGGCGGATCTGCTGGCTGCGGCGAGCAGCCTGAGCTCGGTCACCCGCTACACCGGCGCGGTCCTCGGACCCCTCCTCGCTGGCCTGCGGGTGACGCTGTGGACCGTCGCTCGACTACCCCGGCTGACCCCGATCCTGGCCGTCGTCGCTGTGCTCCGCGCGGCGCCCGAGCTGTGGCGCTACACCGCGACGAGCTCGAAGATCGCAGCCACCACGTGACTGCGATCTTCGAGCTACGGCACCTGCCGGCGTACGAAATCCCCTACTTCAGCTCGCGCTTGAGGATCTTGCCGGTGGCGGTCATCGGCAGGGCGTCGACGATCTCGACGATGCGCGGGTACTTGTAGGCGGCCATCTGCTCCTTGCTCCAGTCGACGATCTCCTCCGGCGTGGCCGAGGCGCCGGGCTTGAGCACGAGGACGGCCTTGATCTCCTCACCGTGGGAGTCGTGCGGGACGCCGATCACGGCGGCCAGCGAGACCGCCGGGTGGGTGAGCAGGACCTCTTCGATCTCACGCGGGTAGACGTTGAAGCCGCCGCGGATGATGAGCTCCTTGGCGCGGTCGACGA
The DNA here is from genome assembly GCF_042798275.1 of Nocardioides sp. NPDC057767. Lineage (NCBI taxonomy): Bacteria > Bacillati > Actinomycetota > Actinomycetes > Propionibacteriales > Nocardioidaceae > Nocardioides > Nocardioides sp. NPDC057767. Next base: position 56,863 of record NZ_JBHVKJ010000023.1, read on the forward strand.
TGTAGTACCAGCCGTCCTCGTCGCGCTTGGCGAGGTCGCCGGAGCGGAACCAGCCCTCGTCGGTGAGCACCTCGGCGGTCGCCTCGGGGCGGTTGTAGTAGCCCTTGAAGATGTTGTGGCCCTTGATCGCGATCTCGCCGATCGCGTCGGGGGTCCACTCGATCTCGTCCCAGGAGGCCGGGTCGATGAGCTTCATCTCGACACCCGGGATCGGGATGCCGATCGAGCCGGGCCGCACGGGCTGGCCGTACTCCGAGAACGAGGCCACCGGAGATGTCTCGGAGAGGCCGTAGCCCTCGAGGATGGTCACGCCGAAGCGCTTCTCGAACTCCTTGTGGATCTCCACCGGGAGGGCCGAGCCACCGGCGGCGGCGACGCGCAGGTTCTTGGCGAGGGTGGCCACGTCGATGTCCTCGGAGAGGGCGCCGAGGAGCCCCCAGTACATCGTCGGGACACCGGCGAAGAAGCTCACGCTCTCCTTGAGCATCGTCGCCAGCGCGGCTGCCGCGTCGAAGCGGGGCAGCAGCACGACGGTGCCGCCGAAGGCGATCGCGCCGTTCTGCACGACCGTCTGGCCGAAGGCGTGGAAGAGCGGCAGCACGGCCAGATAGGTGTCGGGCCGGTCGGCGGAGGCGCCGAAGAGCTCGGCGCCGGCCAGCGCGTTGTCGCGCATGTTGCGGTGGCGCAGCTCGGCGCCCTTCGGCTGCCCGGTGGTGCCGGAGGTGTAGAGGATGACCGCGGTGTCGTCCTCGTCGGTGGCCACGGTGTCGAAGGTCGGCGGCTGGGTGCCGATGCCCTGGCCGAGCGTGGTGACGCCCTCGATCGGCGAGGCGGCGGTCGGGTCGGCGGTGATCAGGAAGAAGTTCTCGATCCCGGCCTCCTGCGCACCCGCGTGCGCCTCGGCGCCGATGGCGAGCTCCGGCGTGCCCTCGAAGGCGAAGAGCGCCTTCGCGTCGGAGTCCTGGAGGTGGTAGGCCACCTCGCGCCCCTTGAGCAGCACGTTGAGCGGCACCACGGTGGCCCCGGCCTTGAGGATGCCGAAGTAGACCATCGTGAAGTAGGGCAGGTTCGGGCTCATCAGGGCGACCCGGTCACCTGCGCCGATGCCCTTGCTCGCCAGCAGGTTCGCGACCTGGTTGGCGGCTCCGTTGACCTGGGCGTAGTTCAGACGGACGTCACCCAGGACGATCGCGGTGCGCTCGGGATAGTTCGCCGCGGAGTCTTCCAGCAGCGAAGCGAGGTTGTACGTGGACACATGGCCTCCAGTGGTGTTCGTGTTACGCGTCACAACCTACCCGCGCGTAGGGTTTCAGGGAACCAAGTCTCAATTTTAGTGCGACACGTGTCCCTGGAACTTCGCCCGGAGTCCGTCAGAAGCGGTGGCCGGTCAGTTTCTCGTACGCTTCGACGTACTTCGCCCGCGTGCGCGCGACGATCTCCTCGGGCAGCTCCGGCGGCGGACCACCGGCAGCCCGGTCCCAACCGGACTCGGGTGAGAGCAGCCAGCGCCGGATGACGTCCTTGTCGAAGCTGGGGATCGCGCTGCCCGGGTGCCACTGGCTCGCGTCCCAGTAGCGGGAGGAGTCCGGGGTGAGCACCTCGTCGGCGAGCACGATCGTGCGGATGCCGAGGTCGTCCTGGCGTACGCCGAACTCGAACTTGGTGTCGGCCAGGATCAGTCCGCTGCCGCGGGCGATCTCGTCGGCGCGCTGGTAGACGGCCAGCGTCAGCCGGCGCACCGCGGCGGCGTCGTCCTCGCCGATCAGCCTGGAGATGTATTCGTAGGTGACGTTCTCGTCGTGGTCACCCAGCTCGGCCTTGGTCGCCGGGGTGAAGATCGGCGGGGTCAGCCGGGAGCCGTCGACCAGGCCGGCCGGCAGCCGGATGCCGCAGACCTCGCCGGTGGCCTCGTACTCACGCAGGCCCGAGCCGGTCAGGTAGCCACGCGCGACACACTCGACCGGCAGCATGTGGAGCTTCTGCGCGACCACCGCACGGCCTTCGACGGAGGCGGGGACATCAGTCGAGAGGACGTGGGTCGGCACCAGGTCCTCGAACTGGTCGAACCACCACAGCGACAGCTTCGTGAGGATCTCGCCCTTGTCCGGGATGACCGTGTCGAAGACGTGGTCGAAGGCCGAGATGCGGTCGCTGGCGACCATCAGGAGCTGGCCGGCGTACGGACCCTCCTCCAGTTCGTAGAGGTCGCGCACCTTGCCGGAGTGGAGGTGCTTCGCGCCCGGGATCGCCGGCGCCGGCGGGATGTTGAGTTCAGCCACGGGATCAGCCTAAGAGATGGGCGGCCGCGGGCCCGCTGTGGCAGAGTTTCGAGCCATGGCCGAGACAGCTGATCAGATCTACGCCCGAGTCCAGGCCGGCGGCGACCTGCCCGCGCCGAGCATCACCGAGTGGGACATCTTCCCGTGGGTCGTACGCGACGGGGAGATCGCGCCCAAGCCGCTCGCTCCGCCTGCTCCCGAGGAGCCTCGCAGCGGCGAGGACGGGGTGGACTGCAACCTGTGCAGCGCCGACCTGCCGGGCGTGATCTGGCAGGACGAGAGCTGGCGGGTGAAGCACCTGAAGCAGTCAGGACTGCCGGTGGTGCTGATCCTCGAGCCGCTCGAGCACTACGACCTGCCCGATCTCGACGAGCACCAGGCGGCCGAGTTCGGTGTGCTCACGGTCCGGCTCGTCCGGATCATCGAGAGCCTGCCCAACATCGGCCGCTGCCATGCGATGCGCATCGGCGACGGTGCCGAGCACCTGCACATGTGGTTCCTGGCCCGCCCGAAGGACCTGCTCTCGGTACGCGGCAGCTTCTCGCCCGACTGGGACGACATCCTTCCGCCCGGCCCCGCAGAGGTCTGGCGCGCCGACCTCGCCGAGGTCGCCCGCAAGCTGGCCACCCACGGCGGCGAGGCCCTGATCTGATGACGTTGCCCGGCCGGTTCGGCGAGGCGGACGTACGCCACCTGCTGGACGTGATCGAGCAGGAGATCGTCCCGCTGACCCGTGCGGGCGTGGCCGCGGGCAACAAGATCTTCGGTGCCGCGATCCTGCGCCGGTCGGATCTGTCCGTGGTCGCGTCCGAGACCAACAACGAGACCGAGAACCCGCTGTGGCACGGGGAGATCCATGCCATCAAACGCTTCTTCGAGCTGCCGGCCGATGACCGGCCGGCGCCCGGCGACTGCCTGCTGCTGGCGACCCACGAGCCGTGCTCGCTCTGCCTGTCGGGCGTGGCCTGGTCGGGGATCCCCGAGTTCGCCTATCTCTTCAGCCACCAGGACTCGGCCGATTCCTTCGCGATCCCCTACGACCTGGCCATCCTCAAGGGCGTCTATGCCGTCCCGGACCCCGACCGCGACGAGGTCGAGCCGGGACGCGACCTCTACAACCGCACCAACGACTACTTCACCAGCACCGCCCTCGCCCCGCTCGCCGACCCCGATCAGCTCGCCCGGCTCACCCGGACCTACGACGAGCTCTCGGCGGCGTACCAGGAGCGGAAGGGCGGCGGGGCGATCGCCCACCCCTGACGGCCCATGACCGGCCGCGGCCGATCAGTCGTCGCGGCGCCAGCGCAGCAGCCCGGCCACCGAGGAGAGCACCACGACGACGGCTCCGTAGCCGTAGGTCGTGGCCGCGAGACCGATCTCCGGCGTCAGCAGCCCGGCGACGACGGCGGGTACGCCGAAGGCCAGGTAGGACACGATGAAGATCACCGCGAAGACCTCGGCCCGCTCGTGGGCGGGGAGAAGCGGCATGATCGTGCGCAGGATGCCGAAGAAGGCGGTGCCGAAGCCGGTGCCGGCCACGACCACGGCGACGAGGTACGCCGCCGCCGAGCCGGTCAGCAGGGCGAGCAGGCTGAGCACGGTGCCGCCGGCCAGCGCGGCCGTGCCGTAGAGCGTCGTCGCGCGGGCCGACCGGTTGCGGAAGACGTACGCCGCCACCGCCCCCGCTCCGGCGAGGGCTCCGATCGCCAGCCCCTGGAGGATGTGGCTGGTGGCGCCCAGCTCGCTGCGTACGATCGCGGCGCCGAGGGAGAGGAAGAGCCCACCGGTGGCCCAGCCGGCGAAGATCGCCGGGGCGCTGCGAGCGAGCAGGCCCCGGATCCCCGGTGGGACGGCGACCCGCGGACGCAGCGAGGCAAGCAGCCCCTCGTGGCGGGGCGCGGTCTCGGGCGCGAGCCAGACGCCTGCCACGAGAAGGAGGGACAGGACGACGAGAGCGTCGAAGACGAGCAGCCGCGCGTCGCTGCTCACCTGGAGGACCACGCCGGAGACGACGGCGCCGACCGCCAGACCGACCATCGGCGCGATGGCGTTGACCACCGCCGCCGAACCGGGGCGCGACGGCCGCTCGAAGTCGGCCACGGCGGCCGACAGCGTCGAGAGCAGCAGGCCGCTCGCGACCCCTTGCAGGATCCGCGCCTCGAAGAGCACGGCCGCGGTGTCGGCGCCTCGGAAGAGCGCGAAGCTGGCCGCCAGCAGCAGGAAGCCGACGGTGACCACCGGACGCCTGCCGACATGGTCGGAGACCGAGCCGCCCACGAGCAGCGTGGCCAGCAGCGCCACGGCGTAGACGGCGAAGACCGCCGTCATCACCCAGGGCTGCAGCCCGAGGCCGACCTGGAGGTCGGGATAGAAGGGCGAGGGCGCGCTGGCCCCGGCCATCATCAGCACCACCGCCCCGAGGGTCATCCCGGCGCCGAGCCGCCGCCCAGAGACGACGTCCGTCGTCGTCCCGCTCATCACCTCTGCCGACATCACCACTCCATCTCTAGTTCGAATTTTTTCGAACCATTTAGGAGCGTACGTGCCTTCCGACGACTGTGCAACTATTATCGAACCATGAGTTCTTCCCCGGACCTTCCGCATCCTGAGCGGTCGGAGCTCTCGCTGACGAGCGTGCTCTTCGCGCTCAGCGACCCCGAGCGCCTGGCGATCGCCCGCCAGCTGGTCGACGGTCCTCTCGACATGGCCGAATGCCACCTCAGCAATCCGAACGTGCCGAAGTCGACGAAGTCGCACCTGATGAAGGTGCTGAGGACCTCCGGGGTGGTCCGCAACGAGGCCAACGGCCGCGCCCGCCGCCTCTCGCTGCGCCGTGAGGATCTCGACGCGCGGTTCCCGGGGCTCCTCGATGCCGTCCTCTCCGCCGAGGACAGCACCCCGAAGTCCTAGCGGCGGCGCCAGGGTGCCGGGCGGCCGTGCAGGAACCACTCCATGTTGCGGGTGATCCACGGCAGCCCGAAATAGGTCATGAACGGCAGCGTCACGATCATCACGCCGAGCACCTTCAACGCCAGCGTCCACTCGGCGACGAAGGGCCCGATCAACCAGTTGGCGAGCAGGCTGACCGGGTAGAACATCAGAAAGATCGTGATCGTCTGCTTCCACCGCGGCGGTGCCGTCGCGACCCCGGAGACCTGCTCGACGTCGTAGGTGCTGGGCGGATCGAACCAGCCCTCGATCCCGGTGCGCCGCTCGATCCGGGTCTCCTCCACGAACGGTTCGCCCGCCCCCAGCCACCAGCCGCGCTGACGGCTGTTGTCCCAGCGTCCCAGGGTCTCGTGGGAGTCGAACCGGTAGAGCAGGTGCCACTGGTCGGAGTCCGGTGACGGCCGGACCCAGCCAGCGCCCAGGAAGCCCGGGAACTCGCTGGCCAGCCGGATCCCCGCCTGCATCCAGGCGACCATCTCGTCGCGGCGCTCCACGGAGACTCGACGGGCGATGGTCACGGTTACCGGCTCGGACATGCCGTCCATCGTCGCAGGCACGTACGCCGCGTCCCCAGCCCTCGCATAGGTTTGCGGCATGTCTGTGGTGAAGATCAACGCAATCCAGGTTCCGGAGGGTGCAGGAGCCGAGCTCGAGAAGCGGTTCGCAGCGCGAGCCGGGGCGGTCGAGAAGTCACCGGGCTTCCTCGGCTTCCAGCTGCTGCGCCCGGTCGCCGGCGACGACCGCTACTTCGTCGTCACCCACTGGGACTCGGAGGAGTCCTTCGCGGCCTGGCGCGACGGGGACGCGCGGGCCGCGCACGCGACCCCGCCGGGCGAGGCACCGCGCAAGCCGGTCTCGACCGGCGCCGACCTGCTGGAGTTCGAGGTCGTGCTCGACGTCAAGCCGGCCTGACGTCTCCCTCAGGCGGACTGACGTCGGAGACGCCGGGGATGCTGACCCCGCCCCGGCGCACCAGGGCTTGTTCGCCCCGCTGGACGACCTTGTAGAAGTGCTCGCTCCTCCCCCGCAGCAGCGGTGTCGGTCCGAGGAGCGAGAGGCGGCGGTGGGCGAGGCGGCTGGCGATGCGTACGGCCCGCCATCTCGTCTCGGCCGCAGCCGACCACGGGATGCCGTAGTGCTCGCGGACGATCGCCGGCAGGCTGCCCTGGACGACGGTCCGCAGCGTCTCGGAGGTCGGCGGCCCACCAGGGAGGTGGTAGCCGGCGGTGCCGGCGATGTGGCGGCCGACCAGGCGGGCCTCGTCGACCAGGTAGGGCTCGTCGGAGCAGAGCCAGGCGTCGAAGCGGCGCCGGAAGTCGGGATAGGACGCCGGCGCGGCTTCGGCCGGCATGCCGAAGAGACCGGCCCAGGTCACGAACCCGTCGAACAGCTCCTCGCGCTCATGCGGACGGAGGGGACGCACCAGGGCGTCGTACATGAACTCGACCGAGTCGAGCGCGAAGGCCGCCGTCCACCACATCAGCCCGGGGTCGGTGGCCGAGTAGTGCGCACCCGCTGGGTGGGCCGGCCCGCCGTCGACCTCCATCGTGCCGTCGACGGGCACATGGCGCTTTGCCGTGAACGCGAGCGCCCGGTCGGCCTCCTCCTCGGTGCCGAGGAAGACCGTCTCCATCAGCCGCGCAGTCAGCGCGAGCCGGGTGTAGGGCGTGGTCCGGTGCGCGGTGTGCTGCGCGGTGCCGACGAAGAGCCGCGGGTGCAGGCCGCCGATCACCAGCGCACGCTGCCCCCAGGTCAGCCCGACGGCGCGCTGACGCATCGCGCGGACGACCATCGAGTCGGCGGCGAAGTACCCGGGCACACCGCCAGTCTCCCACCGTTCCGGTGGGGCCGCCGGGGATCAGGCCGGCTGGAGAGCCGGGACGACGTGCTCCCTGGTCAGCGGGGCGAAGTCGGCCCCGCCGGTGATCTCGGTCAGCGTCGCCCAGCGCAGCTCCGCGATCTCGGCGGCCGCGTCCGGCGTCACCTCGCCGGCCCAGGTGAAGACCGTCGAGCGCACCAGGTGCCCCGGCTCGTTGGCGGCATCGGCCTCGAACTCACCCAGCAGCACGAGCTCCTCGACCCGAAGGCGTACGCCGAGCTCCTCCGCGACCTCCCGCACGGCCGCCTCCACGGCGGACTCCCCCGGCTCCAGCTTGCCGCCGGGCAGCATGAAGCTCGTGGTGCCGTTCTTGCGGACGCTCAGCATCCGCCCTTCCCCGTCACGGAAGACGACCGCCGCGACGGTGATCACCGGGCCCGTCACCGGGCTCAGAGGATCTCGCCCGGCACGTAGGCGGCGGCCTCGGGGTGCGCGGCGGTGACGGCCTCCACGCGGCGTACGACCTCCTGGACCTGCGCGACGGCGGCTCCGGTGAACTCGATCGGCTCGGCGACGAGGGACTGGATCTGGTCCTCGGTCAGGCCGAGGCGCGAGTCGGCGCCGAGCTTGGCGAAGACGTCGTTCTCGGCCTGCCCCTTGCGCATCGACAGCGCGGTGCCGACGGCGGCCTCCTTGATCGCCTCGTGGGCCTCCTCGCGGCCGACGCCGTTGCGGACGGCGGCCATCAGGACCTTGGTGGTGGCCAGGAACGGCAGGTAGCGGTCGAGCTCACGCTGGATCACGGCGGGGAAGGCACCGAACTCGTCCAGGACCGTCAGGAAGGTCTGGAAGAGGCCGTCGGCGGCGAAGAAGGCGTCGGGGAGCGCGACGCGGCGCACGACCGAGTCGGAGACGTCACCCTCGTTCCACTGGTCGCCGGCCAGCTCGGAGATCATCGAGAGGTAGCCGCGCAGCACGACCGAGAGGCCGTTGACCCGCTCGGTGGAGCGCGAGTTCATCTTGTGCGGCATCGCGCTCGAGCCGACCTGGCCCTCCTTGAAGCCCTCGGTGACCAGCTCGTTGCCGGCCATCAGCCGGATCGTGGTCGACAGGTTGGAGGGGCCGGAGACCAGCTGGACCAGCGCCGAGACCGCATCGAAGTCGAGCGAGCGCGGGTAGACCTGGCCGACGCTGGTGAAGACGTTCTCGAAGCCGAGGTGGGCCGCGACCCGCTCCTCGAGGGCAGCGAGCTTGCTCGCGTCACCGTCGAGCAGGTCGAGCATGTCCTGAGCCGTGCCCATCGGGCCCTTGATACCGCGCAGCGGGTAGCGGGCGATGAGCTCCTCGACCCGCTGGAGACCGACGAGCATCTCGTCGGCGACGGTCGCGAACCGCTTGCCGAGCGTGGTCGCCTGGGCCGCGACGTTGTGGCTGCGGCCGGCCATGACGGTGGTCTCGTGCTCGGTCGCGAGCCGCGCGAGGCGCGCCAGCGTGGCGACGGCACGGTCGCGGATCACCTTCAGACTCGAGAGCACCTGGAGCTGCTCGACGTTCTCGGTCAGGTCCCGCGAGGTCATGCCCTTGTGGATGTGCTCGTGGCCGGCCAGCGCGGCGAACTCCTCGATCCGCGCCTTCACGTCGTGGCGGGTCACCCGCTCACGGGCCGCGATCGAGTCGAGGTCGACGTCCTCGACGACCTTCTCGTACGCCTCCACGACGCCGTCGGGGACGTCGATGCCGAGATCCTTCTGAGCCTTGAGCACCGCGATCCAGAGCTGGCGCTCCAGCACGATCTTGTGCTCGGGGCTCCAGATCCCGGCGAGGTCGGCAGCGGCATAGCGGTTGGCGAGGACGTTGGGCACCACAGTCACGGCGGACATTCTCCCATGTCCGATGCTCCACCCCACTAACGTGGCGGTATGGCTCTGCAGATCCTCGCCAGCCGGCCCGACCCGGCGATCTACACCCTGCCCTGGTCACGAGCCCTGGAGGACTGGCCGGACGACGTCGTGGTGCCGCTGACGCGGGGCCTGAGCCGTCACGTCGTACGCATCGTGCGGGTGCGCAACCACGTCTACGCGGTCAAGGAGACCCAGGCCGACATCGCCCGGCGGGAGTACAACATGCTGCGCGAGCTGCAGCGTCTCGGTCTGCCGACGGTCGTCGCCAAGAGCGTCGTCACCGGCCGCAAGGACCACGACGGCAACGACCTCAACGCCGCGCTGATGACCGAGCACCTCACCTACTCGCTCCCCTACCGCGCGCTGTTCGAGCGGGGCCTGGCCGCCGACCGGCTCCCCAGCCTGATCGACGCCCTCGTCGTCCTGCTCGTACGCCTCCACCTCGCCGGCTTCTACTGGGGCGACGTGTCCTTGTCGAACGTCCTCTTCGTCCGCGACGCGGCCGGCTTCGCCGCCTATCTGGTCGATGCCGAGACCGGTGAGCTGAAGCCCGAGCTCTCCGACCGGCTCCGCGAGTACGACCTCGAGGTCGCCTACCAGAACATCTACGGCGAGCTCCTCGACCTGCAGGCGAGCGAGTCGCTGCCGGAGGCCTTCCCGATCGACGCGATCGTCGAGCGGCTGCAGAGCCGCTACGACGCGCTGTGGCGCGAGCTCACCGAGGAGCAGGTCTTCTCGGCCGAGGAGATGTGGCACATCGAGCAGCGCATCGAGCGCCTCCACGACCTCGGCTTCGACGTCGAGGAGCTCGACATCACCACCAGCGAGGACGGCGACACGGTGGCACTGCGGCCGCGGGTGGTCGAGCTGGGTCACCACCGCCGCGAGCTGCGTACGCTGACCGGGCTGGAGGTTCAGGACGCCCAGGCCCGGCGGATCCTCAACGACATCTCCGCCTTCCGCGCCACCCGCGAGCTCGGCGACCTGCCGATCGAGGTCGCCGCGAGCCGCTGGCTGCGCGAGATCTACGAGCCCATCGTCGCCATGCGCCCGCCCGGCGCCGCCGCCAAGCTGACCCCCGCGCAGATGTTCCACGAGATCCTCGAGCACCGCTGGGTGCTCTCCCAGTTCGCCGGGGAGTGGGTCAAGCTCATCAACGCCGCCGAGTCCTACTACGAGGACGTCATCGCCCACCGCCCCGACGAGGCGGTGACACCGCCGGCGGAGGACTGAGCCGGGCTCGTCATAAGGTGGGCCCGTGAGGATCCTCGTCGTTGGCACCGGTGGTCGTGAGCACGCGCTCGCTCTGAAGCTCTCCCAGGAGGGGAACGAGGTGTACGCCGCACCCGGCAACCCCGGGATCGCGGAGTTCGCCACGCTGCGGGAGGTGGACATCATGTCCGGGCCCGCGATCGCCTCCCTGGCCGGTGAGCTGGGCGCCGACCTGGTCGTCGTCGGGCCCGAGGCACCGCTGGTGGCCGGGGTCGCCGACGCGGTCCGTGAGGCGGGGATCGCCGTCTTCGGACCGTCGGAGGCGGCCGCGCAGCTCGAGGGGTCGAAGGCCTTCTCCAAGGACGTGATGTCCGCGGCCGGCGTGCCGACCGCGGGCTCGCGCGTCGCGACCACGCCCGAGGAGGCGGCCGCCGCGCTCGACGAGTTCGGCGCTCCGTACGTCGTCAAGGACGACGCCCTCGCCGCCGGCAAGGGCGTCGTGGTGACGCGTGACCGCGAGGAGGCGCTGGCTCACGCCGCCGCCTGCGAGCGGGTCGTCATCGAGGAGTTCCTGGACGGCCCCGAGGTGTCCCTGTTCGCGATCTGCGACGGCACGCGTGCCTACGCGCTGCAGCCGGCGCAGGACTTCAAGCGGATCTTCGACGGCGGCAAAGGCGGCAACACCGGCGGGATGGGCGCCTACTCGCCACTGCCGTGGGCACAGCCCGACCTGGCCGACGTCGTGCTGACGACCGTCGTCCAGCCGACCCTGGCCGAGATGGAGAAGCGCGGCGCGCCCTTCGTCGGATGCCTCTACGTCGGGCTCTCGCTGACCGCCAAGGGCCCGAAGGTGATCGAGTTCAACTGCCGCTTCGGCGACCCCGACTCGCAGCCGGTGCTGGCGCTCCTGGAGTCCTCGCTCGGTGACCTGCTGCTCGCGGCGGCCAACGGCGCGCTGGACACCGTCGAGGCGCCGACCTTCTCCGACGGCGCCTCGGTCACCGTCGTGCTGGCCTCGGCCGGTTACCCGGAGTCCTCCTCGAAGGGCGACGTCATCACCGGCGTCGGCAACGCCAACTCGATCAACGACGTGGACGTGATCCACGCCGGCACCGCGATCGTCGACGCCTCCACGCCGGAGGAGCCCGACCACCGCCACCTGGTCACCGCGGGCGGCCGTGTCCTGGCGGTCCGCGCGAAGGGCTACGACATCGACGACGCGCGCTCGCGGGCGTACGCAGCCGCCGACCTGATCACCTTCGACGGTCTTCAGCGGCGCTCCGACATCGCGGCCGAGCCGCTCGGCGTCGTCGAGGGCGCCTCGCTGCTTTGAGCATCGGCGTAGCCTGCCGGACATGACCTGGGTCGTGTTCGGCATCGCCGTCGCTGCCGTGCTCGGCCTGATGATCGCGGCCTGCAACAAGGCCCTGCGCTCCTCGCGGCGCGGCGTCTCCTCCGGGCTCGGCGACGGCCTGGGCAGCTTCATCGACGTCTTCGATCCCGGCAACGCGCGCGCCGCGCGCGAGCTGAAGGACCAGGACAACGTCGGTCACGTGATCCCGTCGCCCGACGGCGACGACCCGGCCCACGGTGTCGACCTGAAGGCCGGGCGGGTCACCATCCGTCGCCCGAGCGCGCACCTGTGAAGCTGGGAGTGGCCACGAGGCCACTCCCAGCTTCACGACCTCAGGTCAGGGAGTTGATGATGACCGTCTCGTCGCGCGCCGGGCCGACGCCGATGACCGACATCGGGGCGCCGGAGATCTCCTCGACGTACTTCACGTACGCCTGGGCGTTGGCCGGGAGGTCGCTGAACGACCGCGCCCCGGAGATGTCCTCCTTCCAGCCGGGCAGCATCTCGAAGATGGGCTTGGCGTGGTGGAAGTCGGACTGGTTGACGGGCATCTCCTCGTGGCGGACGCCGTCGACGTCGTAGGCCACGCACACCGGGATCTCGTCGAGACCGCCGAGCACGTCGAGCTTGGTGAGGACGAAGTCGGTGACGCCGTTGACGCGGGCGGCGTAGCGGGCGATGACCGCGTCGTACCAGCCGCAGCGGCGCGGCCGGCCGGTGGTGGTGCCGAACTCGTGGCCGTTGTCGCGCAGGTAGTCGCCGGAGGCGTCGAAGAGCTCGGTCGGGAACGGTCCCTCGCCCACTCGCGTGGTGTAGGCCTTCACGATCGCGACCACCCGGTCGATCCGGGTCGGCGGGATGCCGGAGCCGGTGCAGGCACCACCCGAGGTGGCGTTGGAGGAGGTCACGAACGGGTAGGTGCCGTGGTCGACGTCGAGCAGCGTCGCCTGGCCGCCCTCGAGCAGCACGGTCTCGCCCTTGTCGAGGGCCTGGTTGAGCAGCAGTCCGGTGTCGCAGACCATCGGCGCGATCCGGTCGGCGTAGGACAGCAGGTCCTCGACGACCGCCTCGACGGTGAAGCCGCGCCGGTTGTAGACCTTGGAGAGCAGCTGGTTCTTCAGCTCCAGCGCACCCTCGACCTTGCCGCGCAGGATCGACTCGTCGAAGAGGTCTTGGACGCGGATGCCGATGCGGTTGACCTTGTCGGCGTAGGTCGGCCCGATCCCGCGGCCGGTGGTGCCGATCTTGCGCGAGCCGAGGAACCGCTCGGTGACCTTGTCGAGCTGGCGGTTGTAGTCGGCGATGACGTGGGCGCTGGCCGACAGCTTCAGCTTGGAGATGTCGACGCCACGCTGCTCCAGGCCGCCCAGCTCCTCGAAGAGGACCGCGAGGTCGACGACGACCCCGTTGCCGATCACCGGCGTCACGCCGGCGGTCAGGATGCCGCTGGGCAGCAGGTGGAGGGCGTACTTCTCCTTGCCGATCACCACCGTGTGGCCGGCGTTGTTGCCGCCGTTGAACTTCACGACGTAGTCGACGTGCTCACCGAGAAGGTCGGTCGCCTTGCCCTTGCCTTCGTCGCCCCACTGGGCGCCGATGATCGTGATCGCGGGCATGTGTTGCTCCTTCGCTCCGGACGGAGTCCCTCCGGGCGTGCCCGGCTGCTCAACGCACCAATATCTAGTGTGTGCTCGATCCATCTACAGAAAGCAAAAAACCCTGGCAAGACCAGGGCTCTTGCGACCACACGCTAGCAAATACCGGCCCGTACGTCACAGCCAGGCTCGCCGTGCGGCCTCGACACCCGCCTCGAACCGGGAGGTCGCGCCGAGGTCTTCGAGCAGTTCGGCGACCCGCCGACGGACCGTACGCAGCGAGACACCGAGCCTCCGGGCGATCTGCTCGTCCTGGGCTCCGCTGGCCAGCTCGGCGAGCAGCAGACGGCGCTCCGCGGTCGGCAGGTCCTCGAGCTCGGCCGCCGGGAGAGCGCGGCGCCACAGCTCCTCGAAGTAGCTGGTCACCACCTCGACGATGCCCCGCTGACGGACGTTGATCAGTGGCTGCTCCACCGGGCCGAGCGGGTCCGGGAACATCGCGTGGGTGCTGCCGACGACCATCAGATGGGTGGGGACGCTCGGCAGGATCCGGATCTCCTCCCCGATCTCGACCCGCATCCGCAGCACGTCGGGCGAGTTCCTCAGGGCCGCCACCGGGTAGATCCCGCGGCACCGGCGACCCGACCTGATCGTCGACTCGATGACCGAGATGAACCGCATCTCCGAGGGGTGCATGGTCACCGCCGGACGCAGCCACATCATGTCGCCCGAGGTGGCCGAGACCAGGCGCTCGAAGGTCTCCGGCGTGAACTCGGTGGCGACCACCTCGCCGTCGATCGGGTGCTCCTCGCCGATCGTGGCCGGGAGCCGTGCGGCGGTGCCCGCGACGTACGGCACCGACTGGGAGATCTTGAGCAGGTGGTCGTGGGCGTCCTGGGCCCTGGTCGCGGCCCGCTCCAGCATGTGGGCGACCACCGCTGTCGGGCTGAGCACGGTCAACGTCTCACCACAGCTGATGACGCCGCTCTCGATCAGGGGCGTGGCCTCCTCCTTCAGCTCGCCCTCGGAGGTGGACAGCGTGGCCGCCACCGCCATGCACGGCCATCCGGTGAGCGGGAGGAGGCGACTGTAGAGCTGCGCCGCGCCCGGGTCGAACCCGAGCGCGGTCATCAGCGTCTCCGACCGGCCGTTCTCCATACCTGGCACTCTAGTGCCAGATAGGTGTCATGCCTCCGGCTTGAGCAGCGGGAAGAGGATCGTCTCGCGGATCCCGGCGCCGGTGAAGAGCATGATCGCCCGGTCCAGACCGAGCCCGAGGCCACCCATCGGCGGGGCGCCGTACTCCAGCGCCCGCAGGAAGTCCTCGTCGAGCTGCATCGCCTCGGGGTCGCCGCCGGCGGCCAGCAGGGACTGGGCGGCGAGCACCTCGCGCTGCACCACGGGGTCGATCAGCTCGGTGAAACCGGTGCCGCGCTCGACACCGCCGATGATCAGGTCCCAGGCGAGCACCTTGCCCGGCTCCTCGTCGTTGATCCGCGCCAGCGGCTGGGCGATCGCCGGGAAGTCGCACAGGAAGGTCGGCTGGATCAGGTTGGGCTCCACCAGCTCGCCGCACAGCTCCATGACGATCTTGCCGGCGTCCCAGGCCGGGTCGAGCTCGACGTCGTGCTTGTCAGCCAGCGCCTTGAGCGTGTCGACGTCGGTGTCGGGCGTGACCTCGACGCCGACGACCTCGGAGACGCCCTCGTAGACCGGCAGCCACTTCCACTCGCCGTCGAGGTCGATGACGACTTCCTCACCGGTGGTCGAGCTCGTCGAGACCACCTGGCGCGAGCCCACCGCGTCAGCCGCGGCGAGGTACATCCGCCGGATCTGCTCCGCGATCGTGAACTGGTCGCCGTAGGCCTGGTAGGCCTCGATCATCGTGAACTCGGGGCTGTGGGTGGAGTCGACGCCCTCGTTGCGGAAGATCCGGCCGATCTCGTAGGCCCTGTCGACGCCGCCGACGACGGCCTTCTTGAGGTTGAGCTCGAGCGCGATGCGCAGCGACATCGGCTGGTCGAACGCGTTCATGTGGGTGTTGAACGGCCGCGCGTGCGCACCGCCGTGGATGAGCTGCAGGACCGGCGTCTCGACCTCGAGGTAGCCGTCGTCCTCCAGGCAGCGGCGGATCGCCTGGGTGATCTTCGCGCGCGTGCGCACCATGTCGCGCGCCTCCTGGCGCACGATCAGGTCGGCGTAGCGCTGTCGCACGCGGGACTCCTCGGACAGGTCCTTGTGGAGCACCGGCAGCGGTCGCAGCGCCTTGGACGCCATCTCCCACCTCGAGGCCATGATGGAGAGCTCGCCGCGCCGCGAAGAGATCACCCGGCCGGTCACGGAGACGTGGTCACCGAGGTCGACCAGGCTCTTCCACTCCGCGAGCGACTCCTCGCCCACCTCGGCGAGCGAGAGCATCACCTGGAGCCGGGTGCCGACACCCTCCTGCAGGGTCGCGAAAGCCAGCTTGCCGGTGTTGCGGACGAACATGACCCGACCGGCGACGGTGACCACGTCCTGGGTCTCCTCGCCGGCCTCGAGCTTGTCCTCGTAGGCCTCGCGCACCTCGGCGAGGGTGTGCGTGCGGCCGACCTCGATGGCGTAAGCCTTCTTGCCCTCGGCCAGCAGGCGCTCGCGCTTCTCGCGCCGGACCAGCATCTGCTCGTTGAGGTCCGGCTCTGGCGCGTTGGTGGTCTGCTCAGTCACAGGGCAAGGCTAGGCGAAATCGCTGGTCCGACGCGATTCGGTAATCAGCCCAAGAGGGTGTCGTACGCCGTCGGGCTGCTGTCGCGGAGGAACGCGCTGCAACGCTCCCACTCGTCGGTCTCGCCGATCGCCTTGGCCTGCTCGGCGAGGAGGGCGAGGCTGGTCAGGAAGCCACGGTTGGGCTCGTGCTCCCACGGCACCGGGCCGTGACCCTTCCAGCCGTTGCGGCGCAGCATGTCGAGCGAGCGGTGGTAACCGACGCGGGCGTAGGCGTAGATGGTCACGTCCTCGGCGCCGGCCTCCTTGGCGGCCGTCGCGAGCGCGGCCCACGCCGCGGGCGAGGCCGGGTGGCGGCGTACGACCTCGGCGGGCTCGGTGCCGGCGGCCAGATCGTCGGTCGCAGGGTCGGCGGGGAGGTGGGTCGGCGGCGGTCCGGCCATCAGATCCTGGTGCGTCATGCACACCATTCTATTTGCGATTGCTCCGCAATTCGCGAGCGCCTCCGCTTGACCCTCATCTTCCTCCGCTCCACTCGTCGCTTCGCTCCTCCCTCCGCTGCGTCCAGACGAGGGGCGCTCCGACGCTGGACTATCTGCGATTGCTCCGCAATTCGCGAGCGCCTCCGCTTGACCCTCATCTTCCTCCGCTCCACTCGTCGCTTCGCTCCTCCCTCCGCTGCGTCCAGACG
>NZ_JBHVKJ010000023.1:73465-89072 GCF_042798275.1 Nocardioides sp. NPDC057767
AGGGGCGCTCCGACGCTGGACTATCTGCGATTGCTCCGCAATTCGCGAGCGCCTCCGCTTGACCCTCATCTTCCTCCACTCCACTCGTCGCTTCGCTCCTCCCTCCGCTGCGTCCAGACGAGGAGCGCTCCAGCGCTGGGTTGTTTGCGATTGCTTCGCAATTCGCGCAGCGCCTGCGCTTGACTGGGCCCATGACCGAGCCGATGACGCAGACGGCCGCCGCACCGACGACGGAGCATCCGTGGCGGGCGCTGTTCGCACTGTGCATCGGCTTCTTCATGCTGCTGGTCGACATGACGATCGTGACCGTCGCGACGCCGGACATCATGACCGAGCTCGAGGCGAGCGCCAACGCGGTGCTGTGGGTGACGAGCGCATACCTGCTGACCTACGCGGTGCCGGTCCTGATCATGGGCAGGCTCGGTGACCGCTACGGCCCCAAGTGGGTCTATCTCGCCGGCCTGGCCGTCTTCACGGCCTCGTCGCTGTGGTGCGGTCTCGCCGGGAGCATCGAGTCCCTGGTCGCCGCGCGGGCGGTGCAGGGTCTCGGCGCGGCGATGATGACGCCACAGACGATGGCGACGATCACCCGGATCTTCCCGGCCGAGCGGCGTGGCGCCGCGATGGCGCTGTGGGGAGCGACCGCGGGGATCGCGACGCTCGTCGGCCCACTCGCCGGCGGTGCCCTGGTCGCGGCCGGGGGCTGGGAGTGGATCTTCTTCGTCAACGTGCCGATCGGCGTCGTCGCGATCGTGCTCAACTGGCTGCTGGTCCCCGAGCTGGAGACCCACCCGCACGTCTTCGACTGGTTCGGCGTGGGGCTCAGCGGGCTCGGGATGTTCTGCCTGGTCTTCGGCCTACAGAACGGCGAGCAGCGCGGCTGGGACATTCTCACCTGGACGCTCGTGGTCGGCGGGCTCGCGATCATGGGGCTCTTCGTCTGGTGGCAGGCACGCAACCGCAGCGAGCCGCTGGTGCCCCTGCACATCTTCGCCGACCGCAACTTCTCCGTCTCCAGCCTGGCGATCTCCTGCATGGGCTTCGCGGCGGTCGCTCAGGGCTTCCCGCTGATGCTCTACGCCCAGCTCGTCCGTGGCTACTCCGCGCTCGAGGCCTCGCTGCTGATGGTCCCGATGGCGCTGGTCTCCCTCGTCGCCGCGCCGCTGGTCGGCCGACTCAGCGACCGGATGCATCCACGGCTGCTGACAGGCGTGGCCTTCTTCCTGTGTGCCGTCTCGCTCTTCTGGCTGGCGGTGCCGATGACCGTCGACTCCCAGCTGTGGCAGCTGTTGGTGCCGATGGCCGTCTTCGGCCTCGGGTCCGCGGCGGTGTGGGCGCCCCTGGCCGCGACGGCCACCCGCAACGTGCCGATGCGGCTGGCCGGCGCCGGCGCCGGCGTCTACAACGCCACCCGGCTGGTCGGGTCGGTGATCGGCTCCGCCGCCGTCGCCGTGCTCATCGACCTCCGCCTCGATGCCCACGGCCTCGGCGGATCACTGGCGGGTGGCCACGAGACCGCGGCCGGCTCGTCGATCCCGCCTGCAGTGGCCTCCCGGTTCGCCGAGGCGATGTCGGAGGTGATGCTCCTGCCCGCGGTCGCGCTGGCGGTCGGCTTCGTGGCGGTGCTCTTCTTCACCACCCCGCGCCACCTGGTGAAGCCGAGGACCTAGGACAGCGCGACGGAGAGCGGGAGACCACGACACGGGATCATGTCGCGGGCGGTGGTGAGCGGGTCGCCGGTGGCCAGCTGCGGGTCGGCCGAGACGATCGCCTTGCCGTGGCCGTTCACCAGCGTCGCTCCGGCCTCGCGCAGCCCCGGCAGGAGCATCGTCTCGAGCGTCTCGACCAGGGTGTCGGCCCCCGCGACGCCGACCATGCGGCCGCCGGCGTAGACCGGCATCGTCGTGGTCATGACGTACTCGTCGGTGCAGACGAAGTCGACGTACGGCCCGACGAGCGTCAGCTCGCCCGTGCGCTCCGGGGTGCGGTACCAGGGCTGGCGGGTGTAGTCGATCGCCTCGCCCGTCGCCGGGGCATCTGCGTCGCCGAGGAAGTCACGCTCCTCCCCCTGCCACCAGACGAGGTAGAGGCGACGGTCGCTCAGCACTCCTGGTGCCACCACGAAGCCGCCACCGACGAGGTCGGGGTTGCGCAGGAACTCAAGGGACCCGGGCTCGAGCCGCTCGCGCAGGGACGCGCTGGTGACCGGGCCGGCCTCGAAGAGGGCAGTCACCTCGCTGCGTACGCGCTCGAGCTCGGTCACGATCGGCCCGAAGTGCTGCTCGACCTGGGCCACACAGTCGAGGGGAGTCATCGTCTTCATCGTCGCACCGCCTCATGGATCTCAGCCAAGCGTTCAAGGGAGTGAGCGACATGCTCACGTACGCTCTCCCGAGCCCTGACAGCATCCCCCGATGCCAGGGCATCGACAAGCTCCTGATGCCTGCTCGCCGTCGCCTCCCGGAAGCCCGGCTCGTCGAGCGGGATCCGGAGCAGCGCACCGAAGTCGGCCTCCTGACGCACCACCTCGCGCGTCATCCGGGCCGACTGGGTCAGAGCGGCCACCGACAGGTAGAGCTCGCTGTCCGCACTGCGCCAGCGGGCCACGTCGCTGACGTTGAGCGGGATCAGCAGGTCGCGCAGGTCCTCGACCTCGTCCGGATCGGTGCGCTCCGCCGCGATCTCCGCGCACCCGGTGAGCACCACTTGATAGACGGTGGCCCGGTCACGCAGCTCGATCCGCGACATCGCGGCGAGCCGGTCCTCCACGAGGTCCGCGCTCTTCGGGGCCCGTACGAACGAGCCACCGCCACGCCCACGGGTCGTCACCACCAGACCCTTGGCGCGCAGCGCCACCAGCGCCTCTCGTGCCGTGACCGTGGCGACGCCGAGCATCTGGGCGAGCTCCGGCTCGCTCGGGAGGCGCTCGCCGTGCGCGAGCACGCCGGATCGGATCGCCTCGGCGAGCCGGTTCTCGACACGCGCAGCCCGGCCCTCGTCGCCGATCGGGGCGAAGATGGCCGCGCGGGCTCGGGAGGTCATCACACGCACACCCGAATTCTAATGTATGGCTCCAGATGATTCGGACCCTCGAAGCTGTTCGATTTTGTTCGAATCGTCACAGGAAGTTCATGAATTTCGTCTTAACTATCTGGATCCATGGGCGTTTCTATGCCTAACCTGGGCGCACGACTGACGCAGTATTGGTGTCGGTCACCCAAGATCGTCGGATGTCCAGGGCTTGTGGGGGGCGCTGGGCATCCGACTCCTTGATTTTGGGACGACCTGCCTCTGAATAAGACAGGGCGGGGAGAACCTTTCGGCTCTCCCCGCCCTGTTTCTGTGCGTGTGTGCTAGAACACCGCGGCCACTGCGCTCGTCACCGAGTCGACGATGTCGCCCAGCAGGCCACCCTCGTCCTCCTCGGCCGGAGCGTCCTCGGTCGCCTCGTCAGCAGGCTCCTCGGTGGTCGGCCGCGCAGCCGGGCTCTCCGACTCGCTCGGCGTCGCTTCCGGCTCGGCCGGCTCCTCGGCAGGCGCCTCGGCGCTGTCCTCGCCGCCCGGCAGGATGTCATCCAGACCCGGCAGCAGCGGCGCGTCCTCCTCGGTCGGCTTCTCGACCGGAGCCACGTCCGGAGCCTTCACGTCCGGGGCGTCGGACGGAACCGGACCGTCGCCCGGAGCGTCGGACTTGTCCTCGCCCGGGGTGTTCGAGCGGAGCGCGGTGTTGCCCTTGAGCGGCTGGGCCTCGCTACCGTCGGAGTTCACCGTCAGCGCGCGGCTCGGGGCCGACTCGTTGCCGTCACCGTCGATCGCCGTCACCGTGACCCGGGTCGTGTCCCACAGCAGGACACAGTTCACCTGGAAGGTGGTCTCGTTGTTGGCCGTGCCACCGAAGCACACCCCACCGTTCACGGCGACTCGATAGTCGATCTCCGCGGACGGCGTGAGCCCGTCCTCGTCGGTGGACGGGTTCCACGTCAGCGTGAAGCCGAGCGGACCCTCGCCGGTCGCGTCGAGACCGGTCGGAACCGTCGGCGCGATCTTCGTGGTCGTGCCCGAGACCTCGTCGGAGCGCCGGGACTCGTTGCCGGCACCGTCCACGGCCTGCACGGAGTAGGTGTACTCAGTGCCGGCCTTCAGGCCGGTGTCCTCGAAGGAGGTGTCGTTGAGGGCCGTGAGGAGCTCGCCGTTGCGGTAGAGGTTGTAGGACACGTCGCCGACGCCGTCGGTGTTGTCCTGGGACTCGGACCAGCTCACGTTCAACGTGCTGTCGCTCGGGTCACCCTCCTCGACCGTCAGGTCCTGAGGGATCTGCGGCGCGGTGACGTCCATGACGCAGTCGACCTCGTTGCTGGGCTCGGACTCGTTGTCGGCCTTGTCGGTCGCGGTCACCGAGAACGTGTAGGTCTCCCCCGCCCGCAGGTCGTTGAAGGTCGCCGAGGTCCGGTCGGTCTCACCCGGGTCGCCGGCGTTGGGACGCGACGTCACCGTGTAGTGCTTGATGCCGCTCTTGTCCTTGGCCTCCGACCAGTCGATGGTCACAGAGGTGTTGCTGTTCACGACACAGGGGTTGACCGTGACCGCGTCAGGAGCGTTCTCGTCCTCCTCCGGGTCGCCGGGGCCGGGGTCCTCGGGACCGGGGTCCTCGGGGCACAGCAGGCCGAGCGGGAGCAGGCAGTCGTCGTCGCCGTCGTCCGGCGGCGTGGTCGGCTCGCCGTCACCCGGCGGGGTCGTCGGCGGCTCGGGCTCCTGGCACTGGCTCAGGTCCGGGCGGATCTCACAGATGTCCACACCGGCACCCGGCGGACGGGTGTCCTCGCAGGCGCTCGGGTCGAGCTCACAGGTCGGCGTGCTTCCCGAGGGGACGTTGCCCGCGGGGATGAAGGTCACGCCGGTGTTGGCGGCCGGGACGATGTCGTCGTCGACGATCTCCGGGTCGTCGGAGTCCTTCTCCGACGGCTTGTCGTCGGGCTCAATCGTGTCAGGATCGCTGGGGAGCGATGACTCCCCTGTTGTCGGATCCTTCTTCGGCGAGCTCTCCGGGTCGCTGTTAACGGTGCAGGAGAACAAGACGAGAAGCAGGATCAGGATGATCGCGCCTATGACGATTCCGCCGATTGTGCGGTTTCGCGCAGTGGTTTCCATTCCGAGGATGTCCCTCCCAAGATCAACGCCGAGGGGACGGTTCGACTGTCGTTACCCGTGAGTCGCCGTCCAGCCAGGGCATTGAATCGCTTTACCAATGACCGGCACAACGACATAAGCCCGAGTTTGGCTATGCCGTGTGCCACAACGTTTTCCGAATCGGGACCATTGGCCTGTCCCCGGCGTGTTGCTCAGCCGATGGAGTTGCCCGCAGAACCGAGATGCTGGGCACCCTCGACGACCCGAGCGGCCATACCTGCCTCCGCGAGCTTGCCCCAGACGCGAGGATCGTACTGCTTCTTGTTTCCGACCTCGCCGTCGACCTTCAGAACACCGTCGTAGTTGGCCAGCATGTGTCCGGCGACGGGACGGGTGAAGGCGTACTGGGTGTCGGTGTCGATGTTCATCTTGACCACGCCGTAGGAGACCGCCTCGGCGATCTCCTCGGCGCTCGAGCCGGAGCCGCCGTGGAAGACGAGGTCGAAGGGCTTCGAGCCGGAGGGAAGGCCGAGCTTGGCGACGACGGCGTCCTGGGCGTCCCGCAGGATGGAGGGACGGAGCTTGACGTTGCCCGGCTTGTAGACGCCGTGCACGTTGCCGAAGGTGAGGGCGGTCAGGTAGCCCTCGACACCGAGCGCGTCGGCGGTCGCGATGGCGTCCTCGGGGGTCGAGTAGAGCTTGTCGTCGATCGCGCCGACGATTCCGTCCTCCTCGCCACCGACCACGCCGACCTCGATCTCGAGCACGATGTGAGCGGTCTTGGCCAGCGCCAGCAGCTCCTGGGCGATCTGCAGGTTCTCGGCCAGCGGCACTGCGGAGCCGTCCCACATGTGGCTCTGGAAAAGCGGCGCCTCGCCGCGCTGCACGCGCTCGGCGGAGAGCTCGAGCAGAGGACGTACGAAGCCGTCGAGCTTGTCCTTGGGGCAGTGGTCGGTGTGCAGCGCGATGTTGACGTCGTAGGACTTGGCGACCTCGGTCGCGTAGGCAGCGAAGGCCACCGAGCCGGTCACCATGTTCTTGACCGTGGGACCGGAGAGGTATTCCGCGCCACCCGTGGAGATCTGGATGATGCCGTCCGAGCCGGCCTCGGCGAAGCCGGCCAGCGCCGCGTTGAGCGTCTGCGACGAGGAGACGTTGATCGCCGGGAAGGCGAACCCCTTCTCCTTCGCGGTCGCGAGCATCTCGGCGTACTTCTCGGGGGTGGCGATGGGCATCTGGGGGTCTCCTTGAAGATCCGTTGTCGACCGGTGCGCTGGTGGCCAGCGTAATGCGACCCCGGGGGACCCCGCCCAACGCCGGCAGTTGGATCGATCAACCAGGACAACCGATCCGCCACGAGATCCGTATCCAGGGGTGAGACTGACCTTGGAGGCATCATGGACTGGCAGGAAACCCTGGAACGGGCGATCCCCCACCCCCCGCCCGCCCAACCCGACCCGGCCGCGCTCGTCGCGGACGGGAAGAGGCTCGTACGCCGCCGGCGGCTCGCCGTCGTCGCCGGCGCCGCGGCCGCGGTGGTCGCCGTGGTCGGCATCGGCGCGGTTGTCGTTCCCTCGCGCGACAGCGCCGACCCCGAGCCCCCGGTCGCGACTCGGTCGGCCGACGAGCGATGGCCACCGGTGGTCGACGTTCCCTTGAGCGACAACGCACCGGTGGCATACGACTTCGCCACCGGCGAGACCACCTTCCAGGAGGGCTGGACGGAGGCCGACAGGGTCGAGGAACCCTCCGGCCTCAGCGAGACGCTCGCGGTCGCGGCGACCGACGGAAAGCGGACGATCTACGCCTACTTCGTGGACCAGGACGTCGCCGCCTTCACCGACGCTTCTGACACTCCCAACGATTTCCAGACGTGGGCGCACGGCATCTCCAACTCCACGCCGGGCATCTCCTGGGAGGCCGGCAGCACTGCCGAGATTCGGAAGAAAGGCAGAGTCGACGGCTGGACGCTCGTCCGCGAGATCTCGAACCCGTTCGACTACGACGCGCCATGGGACTCGGTCGGGGTCGTCATCGAGCGAGATGGCATCGAACAGTGGGTCTTCATCAGGGAGATCCGCAGGTCGAACGGCACCATGGGCGATAGCGGCGACAGCGGCTCCACCTATGCCATCCCCGGCAAGACCATCGAGGACTGGCTGGCCGACGTCGAAAGATCGGAGCCCGCCGCCAACCGGCCGGATCGGACCGGCTTCGAGACGCACGACACCATCACCGACGTCGTCGAGTTCAGCGGCTCGAAGGTCGTCCCCACCAGGGACGGGGTGGTGGTCCTGGATCAGATCGCTGACCCGGACATCAACGAGTCGTTCGCGGCCGACACGTCGCAGACCGCAGCCGCCCGGATCACTGTCGATGGTGAGGAGCAGTACGTCCTGGTCCAGGAGAAGGAGAGCGCGACCCGGACGAAGAACGTCTCGTGGGCCTTCGCCTACACCTTGTTCCCCGCGCCGTACGCCGAGGACCGGGGACCGGTCTCGCTCGACGAGTTCGCCGCGATCGTCAGGCGAAACCACAGCCCCCGAGGAGGGCCGTGGACATGAGCGCGCACGACGAGGCTTTCACCGCGTTCGTCGCGGCCCGGCGGTCACACCTGGTGCGGGTGGCGTACGCGCTGTGCGGCGACTGGCACCGCGCCGACGATCTCGTGCAGACGTCCCTGGTGAAGCTCTATGCGGCCTGGCGGCGCGTGGAGTCGGGGTCGGAGGAGGCGTACGTCCGGACGATCCTCGTCCGCGCCCACATCGACCAGACCCGGCGGCCGTGGTGGAGGCGGGAACGCTCGGGAGACCTGCCGGAGCGGCCCGGTCCCGCGGAGCAGGTCGAGGAGCGGTCCGAGCTCTTCGACGCGCTCCAGGAGCTGCCCGAGATGCAGCGCAAGGTGGTTGTCCTGCGCCACTGGCTGCAGCTGTCGGTCGCCGAGACCGCACGGGAGCTGCGGATCAGCGAGGGGACAGTCAAGAGCCACTCCTCGCGGGGGCTGGATGCGCTGCGTACGTGCCTGGGATCGGGGGACGCCTCCCGGACGTGATCCGGCAGATCAAGAACAGCGCAAGAACGGTCGGGCGGGCATGCCCCTGACGCGCCTAGCGTCAGGGGCATGCCCAAGGTCACTTACTTCACCGCGACATCGCTGGACGGATACATCGCCGACGAGAACAACTCGCTGGACTGGCTCTTCGAGACGCCGCACGGCGACGAGGAGATCTCCTGGGACCGACTGATGGCGGAGTCGGCCGCACTGGTGATGGGCGGGACGACGTACCGCTGGATGATCGAGCACGATCCGGAGATGCTGACCGGGCCGGAGAAGTGGCGGGAGTACTACGACGAGCGGCCCGTCTGGGTGTTCACGCACGCGCGCGACCTGCCCGCGGTCCAGGGCACGCAAGTGCGCTTCGTGCAGGGCGACGTGAAGCCGGTCTACGACGAGATCGCGGCCACCGTCGACGGCGGGATCTGGCTGGTGGGTGGCGGGGACCTGGTCGGTCAGTTCGATGACGCCGGGTTGCTCGACGAGGTCGTGGCCGGGATCTGCCCGGTCACTCTCGGCGCCGGAGCACCGCTGCTCCCGCGCCGCATCACCAGCAAGCGGATGAGCGTCATCGACGTCGTGCAGAGCGGCGAGCAGGTGAAGATCCGCTATCGCGTCCAGCGGTCCCAGATTCCCCCGCTGCCGCCCGGCCCCGAGGCCACGCACCCTGAAAGGGGCACATCCGGGCGACCCGGGAGTTAACTTTAGCGGATCCCATTCACACCGCGGACACCGGGGTGTAACCGCTTTACGAACACCGGCTCGAGCCGGTCAGCCGCGCCAGGCGTCCTCGGAGGACAGGTCGGCGTGCTGGACGACCCAGGAGTGCATCGCGATCGCCGCGGCGGCGGAGGCGTTGATCGACCGTGTCGAGCCGAACTGGGCGATCGAGAAGGTGCCGTCGACGCTCGCGCGCGCCTGCTCGGACAGACCCGGACCCTCCTGCCCGAAGAGGAAACAGACCGACTTCGGCAGCTCCATCGTCTCCAGGTGGAGCGAGCCGGGCAGGTTGTCGATGCCGAGGAGGCGTACGTCTCGTTCATGGAGGTACGCCGCGAGCGCGGGCACGTCGGGGTGGTGATGGACGTGCTGGTAGCGGTCGGTGACCATCGCGCCACGGCGGTTCCAGCGGCGGTTGCCGACGATGTGCACCTCGGCGGCCAGGAAGGCGTTGGCGGTGCGGACGATGGTGCCGATGTTGAAGTCGTGCTGCCAGTTCTCGATCGCGACGTGGAAGCCGTGGCGGCGCTGGTCGAGGTCGGCGACGATCGCCTCGAGGGTCCAGTAGCGGTAACGGTCGACCACGTTGCGGCGGTCGCCGTTGGCCAGCAGCTCCGGGTCCCAGTGCTCCCCCTCGGGCCACTCCCCCTGCCACGGGCCCACACCGACCTCCGGCTGGCCGTGGGGCATCGGGTCGTACGGCGCTCGGGAATCGTCCTCGGACTGACGTGTGTCGTTCATCGGCAAGACAGAATATTCGTGCAACAAGAGTTGTTACCTATGGGTACCGTAGGGCGGGTGACAGGTGCGGGGAATTTTGCGCCGATGTTGGCCGGTTTGGAATGGATGAGTCCGGACTTTCTGCTGGCCACTTTCGGCGAGCCGCTCTTCTGGATCAGCCTCATCATCATCTTCGTCGAATGTGGTCTTTTCTTCCCGTTCCTGCCCGGCGACAGCCTGCTGATCGCCCTCGGGATCTTCATCGCGACCGACAAGATCGACATCTTTCCCGGGCCTGTCGGCGTCGAGGTCGTGATCGCGATGGTCTTCTTCGTCGCGGCCGCATTCGCGGGCAACGTGACCGGTTATGAGATCGGGCGCAAGATCGGACCCCGCCTCTATGAGCGCGACGGCCGGTTCATCAAGAAGCGGCATCTCGAGCAGACCCGGGAGTTCTTTGACAAGCACGGCAACAAGGCGTTGGTGATCGGGCGATTCATCGCCTTCGTACGCACCTATGTCACCGTCGTCGCCGGGGTCACCCACATGGATCGCCGGCGGTTCTATTTCTGGAGCTTCGTCGGCGGCGTGCTGTGGGTGCTCGCGGTGACGCTGTTCGGGTTCTTCGTCGGCGCGCGCTGGCCCTGGCTGGCCGACAACGTCGACTACCTGATCCTGCTGCTCTTCGCGCTCGCGTTCGCACCCGCGATGGTGGAGTGGTGGCGTCGGCGGCGTACGGCCTCGCGGCTGGCCGCGGACCTCGACCACGACGGTCACCCGGACCGGGACATCCTGGGACTGGCCGTCCCGCCGCGCGCCCCGGCGGACGACGACGCAGACCGCCGGGCCGACCACTAGGCCGTGAGATTGCCTCGGGCGAGCCGTTTCAGAGCCTCCTCGATCACCTCGCGCTGCTTGGTGAAGGTCCACCTGACCAGGTGCTTCCCGGCATCGGTGTCGTAGAACCCCTGCAGCGGGATGGCCACGACGCCGGCCCGTTCGGGCAGCGACCGACAGAACTCCAGGCCGTCGCTCCAGCCGAGGTCGGTGATGTCGGAGACGGCGAAGTAGGTGCCCTCCGGGATCGTCACGTCCAGGCCGATCCCCTTCAGCCCGTCACAGAGCAGGTCGCGCCGCCCCTGCAGGTCGAGGGCGAGCTCCTTGGGCCAGTGGTCGAGATGCTCCAACGCGTACGCAGCGGCCGGCTGCA
The DNA here is from genome assembly GCF_042798275.1 of Nocardioides sp. NPDC057767. NCBI lineage: Bacteria > Bacillati > Actinomycetota > Actinomycetes > Propionibacteriales > Nocardioidaceae > Nocardioides > Nocardioides sp. NPDC057767. Next base: position 84,297 of record NZ_JBHVKJ010000023.1, read on the forward strand.
GCGGGGCACCGGAGGTGAACGTCAGCCACTGCTTGGCGCCCAGCAGCGCCTGGACCAGGTGCTCGGGGCCGGTCGCCCAGCCGACCTTCCAGCCGGTGAAGGAGAAGGACTTGCCGATGCTCGACAGGGTCAGGGTGCGCTCGCGCATCCCTTCGAGCGTGGCGATGGGGATGTGCGGGGTGTCGTCGAACGTCAGGTGCTCGTAGACCTCGTCCGAGACCACCGTCAGGTCGTGGTCCCTGGCGAAGGCGGCGACCGTCTCCAGCTCCTCGCGGGTCAGCACTGTGCCGGTCGGGTTGTGCGGGGAGTTGAGGAGGAGCACCTTGGTCGCCTCCGAGGCGGCCGCCTCGAGCGCTTCACGCGGCAGTCGGCCGCCCGGCGCCGACTCGTCCAGGCTGAGCGTCACCGGGCGACGTACGCCGCCCGCGAACTGCACCATGGCCGGGTAGCTGTCGTAGTAGGGCTCCACGAGGATCACCTCGTCGCCCGGGTCGACCAGGGCGAGGATCGCCGCCGCGATCCCCTCGGTAGCGCCGGTGGTCACCGCGACCTCGCGCGCCGGGTCGAAGGTGAGGCCGTAGTGACGGGCTTGGTGGGCCGCGACGGCCTCTCTCAGCGCGGGGATGCCCGGGCCCGGGGCGTACTGGTTCCGTCCACCCTCCAACGCGGCGACGGCTTCCTTGATGATCTCGTCGGGACCGTCCACGTCGGGGAAGCCCTGGCCGAGATTGACCGCGCCGGTGGAGGCGGCCAGCGCCGACATCTCGGAGAAGATCGTCGGCGGGATGCCGTGGAGTCGTCGCGCAGTCATTCCGCCGCCTCCGTAGGACAGTGCGAAGAATACGGAAGCGGCGGAATGACCCTTGATGCCGTTCGCTGGCGCTCACTCATGACACTTAGGCTAGGGGTCGTGACCACGGATCAGACCCTCGCTGCCGACATCGACGCCACCTGCCGCCTGCACGGGGAGTTCACCCTCCGCTCGGGGCAGGTCAGCGACACCTACTTCGACAAGTACCTCTTCGAAGCAGACCCGGCGCTCCTCGAGCGGGTCGCGGCGCGGATGGTCGAGCTGCTGCCGGAGGGCACCGAGGTGCTCGGCGGTCTGGAGCTCGGTGGCATCCCGATCGTCACCATGGTCTCGGCCAAGACCGGCATCCCGGCCATCTTCATCCGGAAGAAGGCGAAGGAGTACGGCACCGCCAAGCTCGCCGAGGGGCCGTCCTTCTCGGGGAAGAAGGTCACGCTCATCGAGGACGTGATCACCTCCGGTGGCGCCGTACGCGACGCCGTCAACGCGCTCCGTCCGCTTGGTGCGGTCGTGGACACTGTGGTGTGTGCGATCGACCGGTCGCCCGAGCCCGGTGAGTCGCTGCGTGATGTCTCGCTCGAGATCCGCTCCGTGCTGACCCGGGCCGACCTGGACGCGGTCAACGCGGCCTCCTAGGGATCCACCGCGTGGATCTCAGGTTCGGTCGCTAGGCTTCGCCCGCCCGATCCACCCACACACTGCGAAGAGAGTTTCATGATCCTCACCGCCACCCAGCCCGAGGAGCTCACCGGCGTCGCCGGCTGGGCGGTCGACCTGATGGACAAGCTCGGCCCGCTGGGTGCGGGGCTCGGCATCGCGCTGGAGAACCTCTTCCCGCCGCTGCCCTCGGAGATCATCCTGCCGCTGGCCGGCTTCACCGCCGCCCAGGGCCGTTTCACCATCGCCGAGGCGCTGATCTGGACCACCCTCGGCTCGGTCGTCGGCGCCCTCGCGCTCTACCTGGTCGGCGCGCTGATCGGCCGCGAGCGGGTCTACTGGATCGGCTCGAAGCTGCCGCTCGTGAAGGTGTCCGACCTCGAGAAGACCGAAGCGTTCTTCGAGAAGTACGGCGCCTGGACGGTCTTCTTCGGCCGCTTCATCCCGATCTTCCGGTCGCTGATCTCGGTGCCCGCCGGCGTGACCCGGATGCCGATCTGGAAGTTCCTGATCCTCACCACCGTCGGCTCCGCGATCTGGAACACCATCTTCGTGGTCGCCGGCTACCAGCTCGGCGACAACTGGGAGAAGGTCGAGCCGATCGTCGGCCGCTTCCAGAACATCGTCATCCTGGTCGTGGTCGTCGCCGTCGTGGCCTGGATCGGCCTGCGGGTCTACAAGATCATCCGCGGCTCCGACAACGGCGCCAAGGACGACTCGCTCGTCTCCTAGCTAGAACTGCCGGTGCGTCGGCGGTGTCGGTCCCGGCACCGCCGCTGCGGGCTGCTGCCAGGGGTCGGTGGGTGTGCGCCGGGCGAACCAGGTGCCTGCTCTGCCGACGTACAGCATCACGATCGCGGCGATGATCAGCGCCGGGAAGACCACCACGAAGAGCGAGAGCAGCGCGGCGATCGAGCCGACGACGGTGAGCAGGATCCGGGCCACCTTGGAGCGGAACAGCACCATGATCCCGAGCGGGATCGCGATCAGGCTCAGCACGCCGCAGACCGCGAACCAGATCACCATCGCCAGCGTCACGCCCTTGTCCGAGGACGACGGGTCGTTGTAGTCGGCGATCCCGGCGGGCACCATGAACAGCGAGATCAGCAGCGCGATCACCGAGCCCGCGATCGTCATGATCGACGCCGCGACCACCGTCCCGGGCCGGGTGTCGGGATCGGGTTGCGGGTAGTGGGGACGGAGGTACGCCGGGGGCTGCTGTCCCATCGCGTACTGGCCGTAGGCCGGCGGCGCCTGGCCCCATCCCTGGGGCTGCTGCGGCTGCGTCGGTTGCGTCGGCTGTATCGGCTGGGTTGCGGCGTACGGCGTCGGGGGCGGCGGCTCCTGCCCCTGGAACGGCGGCTTGCCGCCGTAGGGGTTGTCGAAGGAGCCGTACTGATCTGACATGCCGCGGAGCCTATCCGGCCCGCAGGATCACTTGGTGCGGAACCACGCGGCGACCTCGGGTCGCAGCAGGAACGAGAAGGTCGCGACGGCCGCTCCGAAGAGGACCACGGCCGGTGGGAATGCGAGGGCGAAGAGGAGCAGGGAGAGCGCCGAGATGCCGGCCGAGATCATCAGCGCGACCCGCGCCCAGGAGTGGCGACGGATCGCGAAGGCGGCGAAGACTCCGGCAGCGACGCACACGAGCGCCACCAGCACGGCCATGATCCAGACCGAGGCAACGATGATGTCGGTGGTGTAGAGGCTCACCGCATCCCGCATCGCGGGGTCGTTCTCCGCCTGCTTGTGCAGCTGGTCGAGGATCAGGTCGGGGTTGGCGGTCGCCGTCACCGCCGAGGCGAGCATCATCAGCGCGGTGAGCCCGGCCCCGATCCAGGTCAGCACGGCTGCCGCCATCACGGCGCCGGGGCGGCGCGTGGGCGCTGCCGTGGTCGGCCGGGCCATCGGACCCGTCCAGGGCGGCGGCTGCTGCGCCGAGAGCCGGGCCGGGCCGGTGGCCGAGCCCGTCTCGGTTGTCGAGGCGGTCGAGGCGGTGGGGGCGGTGGGGGCCTCGGGCGGGGTCGGCGCGGCGTACGACTTCTGGTCCGGGTCGCTGTTGTCGAGCGCCTCGCGCTTCGTCGGGGCGACCCCGTCGAACCAGTCGCGGGTGGGCGACATCCACAGGAGTACGACCGCGACGGCGGACAGCGTCGACCAGAACCCTCCGCCGAACATCCCGGCGAAGAAGAGCGGTGCCGCGATGACCGTGAGCGCCAGCCGAGCCTGCTTGTTGCGCTGAAGCACGTGCCAGCCGAGGATCACCGCCGCCGCCGCGATCGCGCCGGTGACCAGCGCCATCACGTGCATGAGGGTCAGGATGCTGTCGAGGCCGATCCCCGAGCCCGCCAGCGGCGGCTCGGCCAGCAGCTCCTCCACCCGCTCCCGGGTGTCCAGGCTGCGCAGCCCGGCGATCTGGTCCCAGGCGGTCACCACGGTGAGCAGTGAGCCGAGCACGATGAGCCACCCGGCGAGGGTGGCCTGACCGGGGCGGGGAAGCTTCGTTTCAGACATGTCGGGAATCATTTTCTCATCCCGGCCAACTCCGCGTGCCGACAGGTCGGGCGCGTCGGCCGAGTGGGCACGACGATGACGGCTCGGCCGACGTACGTGACGGCTCGGCCGACGTACGCGCCTACTCGGCGCGAGCGAGGCGGAGACGCTCGAAGGCCTTGAGCCCGGCGAGAGCGGGAAGGGCCTCCGCGATCTCCTTCGCGCACGCGGCGGGACTGGTTTCGGTGGAGTCGACGCGGAGGTCGTAGGGGTGGGTGTAGACCAGGGTCTGGGATCGAGCCAGGCCCGCCGGACGGTCGCCGCGGGCGGTCTCCCGGCGTTCGAGCTCCTCCGGCGCGCACCAGACCTCGACGAGGGTGACGTCGTAGCCGTCGAGCACCTCGAGCAGGTCGTCGAGCCGCCAGGCCTCGCTGAGCGGGTAGTCCATGATCACGTCGTTGCCGACCGAGGCCAGAGCCGCGACCGCGCGGTGATAGCCGAGCCGGGTGCGGCGCAGCATCTCCGCGATCCCGGCCTCGTCGAGCTCTCGCGTGTGCACCGTCGACCGCATCCCGCTGATCCCGTCGACCGGCACCAGGAACCACGGGTCCTCGAGCAGCGGCAGCAGCTCCCGCCCCACGCTGCTCTTGCCCGAGCTCGAAGCCCCGTTGAGCAGGATGATCCGACCAGTTCGCATGCGTGGAGGCTACCCACCTGCCGAGGCGTCACGTACGTCGGCCGAGGGGGGCCCACGGTGGCCCCCCCGCCCCCGCGCGGTAAGCCACGGCCGCCCACGCTGACCCCCCCGCCGCGGC
>NZ_JBHVKJ010000024.1:0-88365 GCF_042798275.1 Nocardioides sp. NPDC057767
GGGCCCCGACCACCGGGGCCCGGGCCGGCGCGGCCTGGGCCGGCTGCTGGTGGTGCTTGCTGCCGCTGCGTACGCCGTCCTGCTCAGCATCTCCCCCGCCCAGGCGCACGCCTCGCTGATCGGCACCGACCCCGAGGAGGGGGCGGTCCTCGAACAGGCGCCGGAGACGATCACCTTCACCTTCGACGAGACGGTGACGCTGCCGCCGGCGGGCGTGACGGTCTACGACGCGAAGGGTCAGGAGGTGACCTCCGAGGCGACCGCGAGCGGCACCGAGATGAAGGTCTCCCTCGCGAAGGCGAGCAGCCTCGGCGACGGCACCTACGTCGTCGCCTGGCGGGCCGTCTCCGCCGACGGCCACCCGATCTCCGGCTCGCTGACCTTCGCGGTCGGCGCCCCGAGCCTCAGCGTCGCCCCGCCGCCGTCCACGGAGCCGTCCAGGGCGACGGCGGTGATCCACGGTGTCCTCCAGTTCCTCCAGTACGCAGCGTTGCTGCTGGTCGTGGGCCTGGTCTGGTTCCGCGGGGTGATCGTCGGTGAGCACCGCGTCCCGGACCGCGCCATCAGCCGGGTCCAGCGCGTCCAGATCCTCGGCGGCATGGTCGCCGTGGTCGCACTGGTGGCCCTGGCCCCGGCCAGCGGGGCGCTGCAGAGCGAGAGCGGACCGGGCGCGATGCTCACCTTCGACGCCTGGTCGCCGGCCTCGGTCGGCAAGGAGTGGCTCAGCGCCCTGGTCGGGATCGTGGGCATCGCGGCCACGCTCGCGCTGCGCGAGCGGCCCCGCCTGGCCTCGGCCACCGCACTGGTCGCGATCTGCGCCCCGGCGCTGGTGGGCCACTCCCGCGCGGTCGTACCTGCCTGGCTGGTCACGATCACCGATGTCGTCCACCTCGTCGCCGGTGCGCTCTGGCTCGGCGGCCTGGTCGGTCTCGCGCTGACCCTGCCGCTGATCACCAGGCGCGGCACGGTCGCGGCCGAGATCGTCACCCGCTTCTCCACCCTCGCCGCCGCGTCCCTGGCCGCTCTCGCCCTCTCCGGCGTGCTCATGGGCTGGCGGATCCTCGGCTCCTGGGACAACCTGCTCAACAGCACCTACGGCACTCTGCTGATGACCAAGATCGCCCTCGTCGTCGCGGTCGCGGTGATGGCGGCCGGCAACCGGCTGCTGGTCCTCCCCCGCGTGCGTCAGGCCGCCGGCCACGACGACACCGTCGAGGCGGGGTCGATGCTGCGCCGGGCGGTGCTGATGGAGGCGGGCGTGCTCGTCGTCGTCCTCGGCGTCACCGGCTTCCTGGTCGACCAGCCGCCGCAGGCCGGCGCGGGCTCGACCGGGGCCGGCACGGCCACGGTGGCGCAGACCAACACCCGGGCCGCGGAGCTCGGCGACGACCACCGCGTCTATGCGACCCTGACCCCCGCGGGTCCGGGCCCGAACGTGCTCCGGCTGCAGATCCAGGACACGGCCGGCGAACCGGTCGAGGCGGCCGCGGTCCCGACCGCGAAGCTGCGCTCAGGTGACGTCGACCTGGGCAGTCTCGCCCTGCGGTCGGTCGGCGCCGGCACCTGGGAGGCTGACGTCGTACTGCCCAAGGGTGGCACCTGGGAGGCGACCGTCGGGCTGCGGCTGGGTGAGTTCGAGAGCCCGCTGGGCGTGCTGAAGTTCCCCGTCAGACAGTGACCGGGAGTCGGAGCGTGTGGATCATCCCGTCCACCCGCGCCTGCACGAAGAAGACGTAGTCACCCGGCTTCGGCGGCTTCACGTGGATGCCGAGGCGGGTGCCGTCCTCGCCGTTCTCGGGGCCGCCGAGCGGGTGCAGGTGGATCACCTCGCCGGTCTCGCGGCTGAAGGCGGTCACGTGGGCGTAGACCCCGAGGTAGGTGCCGAGGTTGACCGGCTTGCCGGCCGGGTCGGAGAGCAGGACACCGATCTCCTGGTCGATCCCGGGCTTCGGGGTCTCCTCCAGCGCGGCGATGACGGTGCCGTCGTCGGAGCCCGGCACCTCCACCTCGGCCGGCCCCGCGACCTTCGCCGACGTGCCGAGCATCGCCTGGTCCCCCTTGCCGTCGGGAGCCCGAGCGGCGAACTCGACGACCACGCGGTAGGTGCCGCCGGCCGGCAGGGTCAGGTCGCCGGACCAGGCACCGGGTTCGCCCTCGGTCGGGTGCAGGTGGCGGAAGACCTCCAGGTCGTCGCGTACGACGTAGAGGTGGAGGTCCTTGGTCTGCTCCTCGATGTAGTCGGTGACCGGGTCGCCGTCCTTGGTGATCGTGAAGCTCACCTTGCCCGGGGTGCCCGCCTCGGCGGGCAGGCTGACGTCACCGAGCGTGTAGCCGCCCGCGGTAGCGACGGTGCCGTCGGCGCCCTCGATCTCGGTCACGACGGTCGCCTCGCTCGGCGTCGAGGTGGGGTCGGCCGCCTCCGGTTCGCCGCCGCAGGCGATCAGGGTGACCGCAAGACCGAGACAGAGAACGACAGCAGCAATTCCGACACGCACGGGGTAAAGAGTGTCATGCGACTGGTTGAAGCGGAGCCCGAGACCGTCAGCTGGGTCAGAACCCGACACCCGGATTGAGAATCCCCAGCGGGTCCAGGGCCGCCTTGATCCGGTGCTGGACGTCGATCGAGCCGGCGCCGACCTCGGGCTCGAGCCACCTGCGCTTGAGCCGGCCGACGCCGTGCTCGCCGGTGGTGGTGCCACCGAGCTCGAGGGCGAGGCCGAAGATCTCGTCCCCGGCGAGGGTCTCCGCCGGTGGCATGACGCCGGGGACGTCGCCGGGCGCAGGGTCCCAGCCGATGACCGGGTGGAGGTTGCCGTCGCCGGCGTGGGCGAGGGTATAGATGCGTACGCCGTGCCTGTCCGCGATCTCGGAGATCCGCTCGACCGCCTCGGCGAGCCGGGACCGGGGCACGCAGATGTCCTCGATGAAGAAGGCACCCTCCGCCTCGATGGCCGGCAGGACCTGGCGGCGGGTCGCGACGAGGCGGTCGGAGGACTCCTCGTCGACCCCCTGCTCGATCCAGGTCGCCTCCTTGCCGAGGACGGCCGCGATCGCCTCGATCTCGGACTCCGCCGCGGTCCCGTCGGCCTGGGCGATCACCAGGGCGTCACCGCGGGAGGCGTAGGAGGTGCCGGCGAACCGGTCGATCGCCTCGAGACAGCGCCGGTCGATGAGCTCCAGCATCGACGGCACCCGCCGGGCGGCGGCGATCTCGGCGCAGGCGCGAGCGGCCGCTGCCACCGAGGCGTACGCAGCAGACGCCGTCAGCGTGGAGAGCGGCCGTGGCCTGAGCCGCAGGGTCGCGCCGACGACGATGCCCAGGGTGCCCTCGGAGCCGACGAAGAGGGCGGTGAGGTCGAGCCCGGCGACGCCCTTCATGGTGCGGCGGCCGGTGTGGATCAGGGTGCCGTCGGCGAGCACGACGTCGAGGCCCAGGACCGCCTCCCGGGTGACGCCGTACTTCACGCACCGCAGCCCACCGGCGTTGGTCGCGACGTTGCCGCCGATCGAGCAGATCGCCGCGGAGGCCGGGTCGGGTGCGTACCTCAGCCCGACCTCGGCCGCCGCCGCATCGAGCCGCGCGGTGAGCACACCGGGCTCGACGACCGCGAGCTCGTCGACCGGGTCCAGCTCGAGGATCCGGTCCATCGCGGAGAGGTCGACGACGAGGTGGCCGGTGCCGGCCACCGCTCCCCCGGCCAGCCCGGTGCCGGTGCCCCGCGGGACGACCGGAACCCGGTGCGCCGAGGCGACCCGCATCGCCGCCTGGACGTCCGCGACGCTGTGGGCTCTCACCACCGCCGTCGGGAGACCGTCCGCGACCGATCCGGACCGGTCGGTCGAGGCGGCGAGCAGCGAGAGCTCGTCGGTCACCACCTCGGAGACGTTGGCGGAGAGGTCGTCGACCAGGGCAGGCTGTGGCTCCGTCGTCATCGCGCCATTGTGTCGTCCGGCCGATGTCCTTGACCACGATTTGCAGACCCGTTCGGCGATACCGGTACCCTTTGCCCCGAGGGGAGTACCTCACCAAGCTCATTCCGGTCAGTACGTCGGTGCCGACACCGTCCCGGAATGGCACCCCGATCCGGGGTGAGGGAGACCTCAGACGTTCATCGACACGCCTGAGGAACCCGCATGCTCGATACCATTGCCACGCCCACTTTGTGGGCCGTCACCATCGCCGCCGTCGTGGTGCTGATCGCCCTCGACTTCGTCCTGACCAGGAAGCCTCACGACGTCTCCATGAAGGAGGCCATCGGCTGGTCGGTCTTCTACGTCGCGCTTCCGCTCGCCTTCGGCGTCTGGGTCTGGAACGCCCACGGCAGCCAGACCGGATTCGAGTACTACACCGGCTACATCGTGGAGAAGTCGCTCAGTGTCGACAACCTGTTCGTCTTCATGCTGCTGCTCGCGGCCTTCGCGGTGCCACGCCACCTGCAGCAGAAGGTGCTGCTGTTCGGCATCGTCGGCGCGCTGGTGCTGCGCGGCATCTTCATCGCCCTGGGCGCCGCCGCGCTGTCCCAGTGGGACATCGTCTTCCTGATCTTCGGCGCGATCCTGCTGGTCACCGCGGCGAAGCTCTTCATCGAGGCGCTCCAGGGCCACGACCAGAAGGTCGACCCCGAGGAGATGCTGGCCGTACGTCTCGGCCGCAAGATCGGCCTGAAGCCGATGGCCATCGTGGTGCTCGCCATCTTCGCCACCGACATCATCTTCGCCGTCGACTCGGTGCCGGCCGTCTACGGCATCACCGGCGACCCCTACCTCGTCTTCGCCACCAACGCGTTCGCCCTGCTCGGCCTGCGAGCCCTCTACTTCGTGCTCGAGGGCGCACTGTCCAAGCTGGTCCACCTCTCCTACGGTCTGGCCGCGATCCTCGCCTTCATCGGCGTGAAGCTCGGCCTGCACTGGGCCCACGGCCACTGGGACGGCGTCCCGGTCGTGCCGACCTGGCTCTCCCTGGTGATCATCGTCGGCATCCTGGCCGTCACGGTCACCACCAGCCTGATCGCCTCCGCGCGCACGGAGACGCGCGAGGAGACCAAGGACATGGAGGAGACGAACGCGTAGGCGACCGCGTTGGTCTCGACACGCCTCCGCCTGGCGGCTCCGGCGGCTCCGGCGGCTCGACCGACGGGCACCCCGTCGGTCGAGCCGGACTCGTGAGGAACGAACGAGTCCGTGTCGAGACCAACACCTTCCTACCCTGGTCAGTCCAGCGCGAGTCCCTCCGCCGGGCTGACCCTGGTGGCCCGCTTGGAGGGCAGCACGCAGGAGACCAGGCCGGCGACGCCGGCGACGATCACGACGCCGATCAGCTGCAGCACCGGCGGGTCGAAGCTGGCGTCGGGCAGCATGTCGCCGATGAGGATCTCGCTGCCGCCCCAGGCGAAGAAGACGCCCAGCGCGGTGCCGACCACGGCGGCGACCGCGGAAAGCAGCACCGCCTCGGCGGCCAGCGTCCGTCGCAGCTGACGCTTGGTCAGGCCCAGGGCCCGCAGCAGGGCGTGCTCACGACCACGCTCGAGCACCGAGAGACCCAGCGTGTTGGCGATGCCCGCCAGCGCGATCAGCACCGAGATCGCGAGCAGCCCGATCACGGCCCAGGTGAACACGTCCAGCTGGAGCTCGACCCAGGCCCGCTGACCCTTGCCGTTGATCAGCTCGGCGTCCGGAGCGAGCACCCCGAGCGCCCCGGCCAGGTCCTCCGGGTCGGCTCCGGCATCGGCCCGGACCCAGACGGCGTACGTCTGCGGGTCGGCGGTCAGCTCGCGCAGCGTGGCGGCGGAGATCTGCGGCGCACCGTCGATCTCGCGTACGTCCAGGGTCACGGTGGCCTTCCGGTCACCGACGACCAGCTCGATCTTCTCCCCCGAGGCCTCGAAGGAGTCCTCCACGAAGGCCGAGGCGGCGACCGGCGAGAGCACCATCGTGCCCGGCTTCACGCTGAGGTCCTTCAGCGCGATGTCGCCCGCGGGCGGGGCCACGACCGGCACCGGAACGGGCTTGCCGTCGGCCTCGACCGAGGCCAGCGCACCAGGAACGGCGACCGCGTCCGCGACGCCCGGGACCGCCTTCGCGTCTCCGAGGACCGAGTCGGCCAGCGGCTCGGACTCGGCCTGCAGCGCGATGTCGATCGGGTGCTGCGCGGCCATCTCGTCCAGGGTGGCGGCCCGGATGGTGTTCATCCCGGTGAGTACACCGGTGGTGAGCGTGACGCCGACCAGCAGCGAGGCTGCGGTGGCCGCGGTGCGCTTCGGGTTGCGTCCGGCGTTGGCCGCGGCCAGCTTCGCCGGCGATCCGACGACCCGCGCCAGGGCCGACCCGGCCAGCCGTACCAGACCGGGCACCAGGGCCGGTCCGAGGAGCATCACGCCGATGAACGTGACCCCGCAGCCGACCAGCACGATCAGCATCCCGGTCTGCGCGTCGTCCCAGCCGACGGCCAGGAAGATGATCGCAATGCCGGCCAGCGTCGCGAGCCCGCCCAGCCCGAGCCGGAACATCCCGGCGCCGCGTACGTCGAAGCCCTCCTGGGGACGGAGCGCGGCCAGCGGGCTGAGCCGCATCAGGCGGCGGGTGGGCAGCCAGGAGGCGACCAGCGTGGTGAGGGTGCCGAGCACGAAGGCGCTGAGGAGCCACGGCCACTCCAGGGCGACGTCGCCCAGCGGCGCGGTCTCGGCAAGCTGCCGCACCACCGCCACGATCCCCCAGCCGAGGACGGCGCCCACGACCAGGCCGAGCAGCGAGGCGAGCAGGCCGAGCGCGAGCGCCTCGCGGCGTACCGACCTCAGGACCTGGCGCTTCGTCGCACCCATCGCCCGCAGCAGCGCGAAGTCGCGCATCCGCTGGGCGAACAGGATCGAGAAGGTGTTGGTGATGACCAGCACGGAGACGAACAGGGCGATGAAGGCGAAGATCAGGACCATGTACGCGACGATGTTGACCTCCTTGTTGAGCTGGGTCTGCAGCTCGGTGAGGTAGTCGTCGGTGTCCAGCCACTTGTCGGCCGTGTCGCCGGTGCCGGCGGTCATCACGGCCTGGACGTACTGGTCGTTCCAGCCCTGCATCTCGGGCCAGGTGACGTAGATCGGCGAGGACCACATCGACGGGGCGTCCACGAGGCCGACCACGGTCGTCTCGACCGCCGCCTTCCCGCTGCCGACCTTCAGCGTGTCGCCGATGGCGACCTTGTTGGTCTTGGCGGCATTGGCGTCGACGACGGCCTCGCCGGCGCGGGTCGGGAACCGGCCCTGCTCGAGCTCCTGCCACTGCCAGCGCTTCTCGGTGGAGACGGCGCCGACCATGATGTCCTGGCCGAGCATGGTCGTGTCGGTGCGGACCGGCTGCATCGACATCGCCAGCGCCCAGCCGCCCTTCTCGACGTACTTCTCGGTGACCTCCTCGCTCGGGAGGTCGACCGCGCCGGCCGCGTTCCGGAACGGCGCGTCGATGCCCGCGAACAGGCCCGACTTCGTCGCCGAGGTCAGCGCGTTGGTGACCACGATCAGCGCGACCGCGGCGACGACCGCCACCACGGCCGCGGCGTATCGGCGGGCGTAGGTCCGCAGGGATGCGAACAACACCGTCCGCATCAGCGCGTCACCCCTTCGATGTGTCCGTCCTTCACGGTGACGATCTCGTCGGCGTACGCAGCCGCGGAGGCCTCGTGGGTCACCATGACCACGGTCTGGCCGAGCTCGCGGACGCTGCGGCGGAGGTGGTCGAGCACCTCGGCCGAGGTCTCGGAGTCGAGGTTTCCGGTGGGCTCGTCGGCGAACAGGATCGCGGGCTGGGTGACCAGCGCGCGGGCGATCGCCACTCGCTGCTGCTGGCCGCCGGAGAGCTCGGAGGGCTTGTGGCCCAGGCGCTTGCCGATGCCGAGGGTGTCGGCGATCATCTGCGCCCGCGCGCGGGTCTCGTCGGTCACCCGCTTGCCGGCCAGCTCCAGCGGGAGCTGGATGTTCTGCCCGGCGGTCAGCATCGGCAGCAGGTTGAACGCCTGGAAGACGAAGCCGACGTTCTCCCGGCGGAACACGGTCAGCTGGTCGTCGTCGAGGTTCTCCAGCGGCTGGCCCGCGACGGTCACCTCACCGCTGGTGGGGCGGTCGAGCCCGGCCAGGCAGTGCATCAGCGTCGACTTGCCCGAGCCGCTCGGGCCCATGATCGCTGTGAACGCGCCGCGACGGATCTCCAGATCGACCCCGCGCAGCGCGTGTACCTCGGTGGCACCCTTGCCATAGGTCTTGGTCAGGCCCACCGCTCGGGCGGCGGCCGTCATCGTGGGAACAGAGGTCTGTGTCATGCCCCAGAGCCTCTCGTCGTGGGGAGTCAACCCACATCGGGCTGGAGGCTGATCCCGGCGTACGACCTGGGGTTGATCGGCAAGGGTCGGCTCAGGGTCATCCCCGGGTCAGGGTCACCCCGTCGGCCAGGCGGTAGGGGTTGGTCGAGACCAGGGCGCCGATCGAGCGGCGCAGCCGGGAGACCTCGGCGCGCACGGTGACGATGTGCTCGGCGTCGCCGAAGACGGCCTCGCTGAGCCCGCGGGCGGTGAGGCCGGCAGGACCGGCGGCGTCGACGAGGGTGAGGATCTCGACATGGCGGCGGGTCAGCGTCGTGCGCCAGCTGCCCGACTCCGAGGCGACCTCGAGGGTGCCGTCGGGATCGAGCCGGGCGGTCAGGCTTCCCGAGCCCGACGAGGTGGGCCGGACCAGCCAGCCGCGTTCGCCGACCCGCTCGGGCAGGCACAGGCCCAGGCCCGGGACGGTCAGCATCTTGTCCTGCCGGGGCGCCGCGATCCGGTCGCGGGCGGCCATCCCGGCGTGGTGGGCGACCCAGCCGTCGTCATCGACGACCAGCAGCGGCCCCTCGACGCCGGAGACGACATGGTCGGTCTCGCGGCGCAGCCGCTCCAGCCACTCCTGGTGGTGGCGCCACAGGCTCATCTCGGCCAGGCGCACCGCGCTCTCGACCAGGGCGCCGATCGCCGGGTGCAGGGTCAGCGCGGGCCCGCTGACGTCGACCACACCGAGCAGGGCTCCGGTGCGGGGGTCGTGGATCGGGGCCGCGGTGCAGTACCAGGGATGCTGGGCCTGCTCGAAGTGCTCCGCGGAGAAGAGCTCGACCGGCGCCGCCTCGGCCAGCGCGGTGCCGATGGCGTTGGTGCCGACCGCGCGCTCGGTCCACAGAGCGCCCTCGACGAAGCCGAGCTGGTCGGCGATCTTGAGCACCCGCGCCGAGCCCTCGCGCCACAGCACCACGCCCTCGGCGTCGGTGACCACCATCAGGTACGTCGCGGCATCCGCCGCCGAGGTCAGCACCGCCCGCAGGTCGCCGATCACCGTCGCCAGCGGCGAGCGGGCTCTTCGCGCCGCGCACTCGGCTGCGGACGGCGTACGCCTGCCGTTGCTGCTGCCGGGCTCGAGGCCCATGCTCATCACCCGGCGCCAGGAGCGCTCGACCAGGATCCGGGGTGTGCTCGGCGGGCGGCCGCCGGACAGGACGGCGTCGTGGACGCGTACGAGGTCACGGGCCAGGCGCGGCAGGTCTGCTCCCGCCGGCACTGCTCCGGTCGCTGTCATCTGGCGTCCACCTCCGACTCCGAGGGTAGGTGCTTGCTGTGACCCGCGCCACATGCAATCCGCTGCAACCCTTTCTCCCGCGCCCGCGTGGCGGTGTGCTGGAGGCATGACGCAGACACTCGAACCCCCTACCGCGGCCGTGCAGAACGGCCCGGCGCAGACCTGGCTCGCCGACTTCGAGGCGGCTCTGAAGGAACGCGACATCCCGCGGGCCGCGGGCCTGTTCGCCACCAAGAGCTTCTGGCGCGACCTGGTCGCCTTCTCCTGGAACATCACCACCGTCGAGGACCCCACCGGGGTCACCGACCTGCTCTCGGCCACGCTGGAACGGGTCGACCCCTCCGGCTTCGCGCTCGAGGAGCCGGAGGCGACCACGGACGGTGTGACCACGGCGTGGTTCACCTTCGAGACCGCCATCGGCCGCGGCCGCGGACTGCTGCGGCTGAAGGTGGAGGACGACCGCCCCAAGGCGTGGACCTTCCTGACCACGCTCTACGAGCTCAAGGGTCACGAGGAGCCCCGCGGCGTACGTCGTCCGAAGGGTGCCGAGCACGGCGTCAACCGGGACCGGGTCACCTGGGCCGAGAAGCGCCAGGCCGAGGCGGAGACGCTGGGCCTGACCGAGCAGCCGTACGCGGTGATCGTCGGTGGCGGACAGGGCGGGATCGCGCTCGGTGCCCGGCTACGTCAGCTCGGCGTGCCCACGTTGGTCATCGACCGCTACGAGCGGCCCGGGGACCAGTGGCGCGGCCGCTACAAGTCGCTGTGCCTGCACGACCCGGTCTGGTACGACCACCTGCCCTACCTGAAGTTCCCCGACAACTGGCCGGTCTTCGCGCCCAAGGACAAGATCGGCGACTGGCTGGAGTCCTACGTCAAGGTGATGGAGGTGCCGTACTGGTCCTCGACCACGGCGACCAGCGCCTCCTACTCCGATGAGGACGGGGAGTGGACGGTCACCGTCACGCGTGGCGGGAAGGAGATCACCCTGCACCCGAAGCATCTGATCATGGCCACCGGGATGTCCGGCAAGCCGAACATCCCCGACCTGCCGGGCATGGACATCTTCGAGGGCGAGCAGCACCACTCCTCCAAGCACCCGGGCCCGGATGCGTACGAGGGCAAGCGGTGTGTGGTGATCGGGTCGAACAACTCCGCCTTCGACATCTGTGGCGCGCTCTACGAGCACGGCGCCGACGTGACGATGGTGCAGCGCTCCTCGACCCACATCGTGAAGAGCGACACCCTGATGGACATCGGGCTCGGTGACCTCTACTCCGAGCGGGCGGTCGCCTCCGGGATGACCACGGAGAAGGCCGACCTCGTCTTCGCCTCGCTCCCCTACCGGATCATGCACGAGTTCCAGATCCCGCTGTATGAGCAGATGGCCGAGCGCGACGCCGACTTCTACGCGCGCCTGGAGAAGGCCGGGTTCCGGCACGACTGGGGCGACGACGGCTCGGGGCTGTTCATGAAGTACCTGCGCCGCGGCTCGGGCTACTACATCGACGTGGGCTCGGCCGAGCTGGTCGCCGACGGGTCGGTCAAGCTCGCCCATGGCCAGGTCTCCCACCTGACCTCGTCCGCTGTGGTGCTCGAGGACGGCACCGAGCTCCCCGCCGACCTGGTCGTGTACGCCACCGGCTACGGCTCGATGAACGGCTGGGCCGCCGACCTGATCAGCCAGGAGGTCGCCGATCGCGTCGGCAAGTGCTGGGGGCTCGGCTCCTCCACCACGAAGGATCCCGGGCCGTGGGAGGGCGAGCAGCGCAACATGTGGAAGCCGACCCAGCAGGAGGCGCTGTGGTTCCACGGCGGCAACCTGCACCAGTCGCGCCACTACTCGCTCTACCTCGCGCTGCAGCTCAAGGCCCGGTTCGAGGGGATCTCGACGCCGGTCTACAACTTGGCGCCGGTGCATCATCTGTCCTAGCTGGCCCCGGTGGTCGAGCTTGTCGAGACCATCTCTCACGGGACACGTGATGCCCCGGTGGTCGAGCTTGTCGAGACCATCTCTCACGGGACACGTGATGCCCCGGTGGTCGAGCTTGTCGAGACCATCTCTCACGGGACACGTGATGCCCCGGTGGTCGAGCTTGTCGAGACCACGCGTCCCGTAACCGTTTCTTCGGGGCTGGTCTGGGCCGCCGACCCTTTCCTGAGGGTCTTCTCGATCTGGTCCGGCGTCAAGGACGGGCCTTCGGCCCGCCGGCTTCGCCGGCCGCTTCGCGGTCCTGGACTCCGGACCAGATCGAGAAAAGATTTGGCTGGCTATCGGGGCGGCGGCCCGGGTGTGGCGCAGCGAGATTGTACGGAATCCGGAGTGTTCCGGGGAGGGATGGTGGCCCTTCGGGCCACTTACCATCCACAGAAACGAGCCCGTTCACTAAGTGCGAAAACCACGCTTGAACTGGGAAAATAGATGGATCGATCAGGGCTGCTGGCGTAGAATCAGACCCATCACAGCACACCTCTGAAGGGAGGAACGTGATGAGTCTCGGGCGCGAGATCGACCACTGGGGCACCAACCCCGGCGACATGATCGACGCCGCCCTGACCGCCATCGAATCCTCCCTCCACGACCTCCTCGCCACCGATCCTGCCTACTGGCGCACCGAGCAGAAGAAAGACCTCCTCGAGCGGCTGGAGCGACTCCAGGCCCAACAGGCCGCGGTGAAGCTGCGGGTCCTCGCTGCTGCTGGGGATATCGCCGAGGAGACCGGCGCCAAGGACGCCTCGGGGTGGCTGCGGACCGAACTCCTGGTCGACAAAGGTACGGCCCGTTCGCAGATCAAACTCGCCGCCGGGGTCGCCAAGTACGACCGCGTGGCCGCCGGCCTGGCCGAGGGCGCCGTGTCCGTCGACAAGGCGCGGGTGATCACGACGGCGCTGGACAAGATCCAGGCCGACCCGGTCGCGAGTGCCGAGGACCTGGTGCTGGCCGAGAAACTGCTGGTCGACCACGCCACCCGGCTCACCGCCAACGAACTACGCATCGTCGGGACCCGGATTTTGCGGGAGATCGACCCGGCCCGGTTCGAAGACGTCGAAGCCCAGGCATTGCTGGCTGAGGAGGAACGGGCCCAGCAGAAGACCGCGTTGCGGGTCTGGGACAACCACGACGGCACGATCGGGTTCGACGGCGTGCTGCCTGTCTCGATTGGGATGCGGTTCAAACGACTCGTCGAGGCCTACGCCCAACCCCGCAAACAACACTTCCTCGACAAGGGCGCCCCGCTGCCACCGTGGGAACGACTCATGGGGCAAGGCCTCACCCGGTTGCTGGAAACCATCGACCCCGCCAGCCTGCCCCGGCACGGCGGCGACGCCACCACCATCAACGTGGTCATCTCCCTCGCGGAACTCCGCAAAGACCTCGGTATCGCGACCCTCGGCTACGACCAGACCAACGGCACCACGATCAGTGCGGCCGAGGCGCGGCGGATGGCGTGCAACGCCACCATCATCCCCTGGGTCCTCGGCAGCGACAGCGAGGTCCTCGACGCCGGCCGAGCCAGCAGGCTCTTCCAACCCATCCAACGCAAAGCACTCCGGCTGCAGCAGAAATGCTGCCAAGCCGAAGGGTGTGACGTGCCACCCGAATGGTGCGACGCCCACCATCTCGACCCCTGGGCCGCCGGCGGCAAGACCAACCTCAAAAACGGGGCCCTGCTATGTCTGCACCATCACCGGCTGGCACACAACCCGGCCTACCTCCATGAACGACTACCCGACGGCACGATCCGGTTCACCCGCCGCCCCTGAGCAGCGCACGATTGGCGACGAAGGGTCGGCCGCAGACCCGCTTGACGAGCGCGCATCGCCGGCAGCACCATCGTCGGGGCACCCGAAGGAGGCCCCATGACCAAGGTGACCACTGGCACCGTCGAGGCGCCCGGCGCCGTCTTGACCTATGACGTCCGCGAACCGGACACGCCGAGCAAGCACCGTCCGCTGTTCATCTTCGGCTCCCCGATGGCGGCCTCGGGCTTCGAGCAACTGATCAGCCATTTCACCGACCGCACCGTCATCACGTACGACCCGCGTGGCGCCGAGCGCAGCACGCTGACTCCCGACGGCACGGTCACCGGCGAGCTTCACGGCGAAGACATGCACCGTGTCATCGAGGCCACCGGTCTGGGGCCGGTCGATGCGTTCGGCTCCAGCGGCGGCGGAGCCTTCGCCCTGCACTGGATCGTCAAGCATCCCCGCGACGTCCGAACGCTGGTCTCGCACGAACCGCCCCTCTCCACGATCCTCGAGGACCGCGAGATGGCCCTCCGGGTCAGCGAGGACATCGTCGCGACCTACCAGCGGGAGGGCTACGGCCCGGCGATGGCGAAGTTCATCCAGCTGATCATGCATCCAGGTCCGCTTCCGGACGACCACCTGGACCGCCCGGCACCGGATCCCGCAGCCTTCGGTCTTCCCACCGAGGACGACGGCACCCGCGACGACGCCCTGCTGAGCCGCAACCTTGCCATGCCGCCCTTCGAGCCCGACCTCGAGGCACTGCGAGCTTCCAGGGTTCGGATCGTCCCCGCGACCGGCACCGAAGGAGACGGCACGCTCGCCCGACGTGGCGGTGAGGCGCTGGCGGAGGAGTTGGGTGTGCAGCCCACGGTGTTTCCGGGCGACCACGGTGGATTCACGGTGAGCCCGATGTCACCCGGCAACGAGCCTGCGGCCTTCGCCGCGAAGCTGCGTGAGGTGCTCGACGACGCGTGATCGGGCTTGGTCGGGGTCAGCGGCCGACGAGGCCGGTCTCGTAGGCCAGCACCACGAGCTGGACGCGGTCACGGGAACCGGTCTTGGCCAGCAGCCGGCCGACGTGGGTCTTCACCGTCGCCTCGGCGACCACGAAGGTCTCGGCGATCTCGGTGTTGGACAGGCCACGGCCGACCAGCGTGAGCACCTCGCGCTCACGCTCGGTCAGTGCCGCCAGCCGCTGCTCGGCGGCTGCGGGGGCGGTGGTCGAGGGCGCGGAGGCGGCGAAGTGCTCCAGCAGGCGCCGGGTGGTGCTGGGCGCCACGACCGAGTCGCCGGCGTGCACGGTCCGGATCGCGGTGAGCAGGTCCTCGGGCCGGGCGTCCTTGAGCAGGAATGCCGCGGCGCCGGCGCGGATCGCGGCGAAGGCGTACTCGTCGAGGTCGAAGGTGGTCAGCACGATCACCCTGGGTGCGCCCTCGCGGCCGGCGATCAGGCCGGTCGCCTCGACCCCGTCCATGCGCGGCATGCGTACGTCCATCAGGACCACGTCCGCCTCGGTGCCGTTCTGGGTGAGCGCAGCGACAGCCTCCTGGCCGTCGCCGGCCTCGCCGACGACGCTGAGGTCGGGCTGGGAGTCGATGAGCATCCGGAAGCCGGCGCGTACGAGCTCCTGGTCGTCGACGAGAAGGACACGGATCGTCATAGCGGCATCTTTGCGTAGACGCGGAAGCCGCCGCCGGGAGCCGGGCCGGTCTCGAGCGTTCCGTCGTGGGCGCTGATCCGCTCCTCCATCCCGACCAGCCCGAGGCCGCCGGACTCCTTCGCGTCCGCGGCGGCGCCCCGGCCGTCGTCGGCGACCTCGATCTCGAGGCTGCCGCTCGCAGCCGTCACCATGACCCTGGCCGCGGCGCCGGGACCGGCGTGCTTGCGTACGTTGCTGAGTGCCTCCTGCACCACCCGGTAGGCGGTCAGCGCGACTCCCTCGGGCACGGCGAGGCCGGGCTCGGGAAGGGCCGCGGCCAGCTCCATCCCACCGGCCCGGGTCTCCTCGACGAGCGTCGCGATGTCGCCCAGCCGCGGCTGTGGGCGGGTCAGCGTGTCCCCGTCGCGCAGCAGACCGAGGAGCTGCCGCATCTCCGCCAGCGCCTCGCGCGCGGTCTGCGCGACGGTCTCCAGCGCCTTGGGCGCCAGGGCGGGATCCTGCTCGGCGGCATAGCGGGCGCCGTCGGCCTGCACCACGATCACGCTCAGCCCGTGGGCCACCACGTCGTGCATCTCGCGCGCGATCCGGGCCCGTTCCTGGGTCGCCCCGAGCTCGGCGCGCTGCTCGGCCTCGCGGCGCAGCTGCTCGTTGCGCTGGATGAGGGAGTCGACGTACGCCGTTCTCGTGCGGGCCAGCGCGCCCAGCGCCCAGGCGGCGACCGGGAAGGTGGCGAGCGAGAGCGCGACCGGGACGTACGTGCTCCAGTTGATGCCGTCCTGGGGCTCGCCGCCCGAGGTGGTGTCGACGGAGCTCATCCAGTCGTGCGTGCCGAGGACGGAGCCGAACAGGCCCACCGCGAGCGCCGCCAGTCCCCAGCGCGGGCTGGCGTAGCGTGCCACGGAGTAGACCGCGATCGGGTAGGAGACCTGCGAGACCAGCGGGTAGTCGATGAGGAGCACCTGCAGGCCGCAGGCGCCGGCCACGATGGCGTAGACGATCACCGGGTGCCGGCGACGCCACAGCAGCGGCACCAACTGGACCACCACGAGCACCAGGTCGGCGACGTGGCTGGTGCTGCCGACGTCCTTTGCGGCGCCACCGTCGAGCAGGACCTGGATGGCGTAGAACGGGATGATCAGGAACAGGGTGCCGGCGAGCAGGACGTCGAACCACCATCGCCCACGCGCGCCGAGCCGCCAGGGGCGTACCAACTCCTCCACAGGCCCACCGTAGAGGAGCCGAGGCGGGTGCGGCGTCAGCCCGGGGACGGATGTCAGGGTCAGACCGCGGGCGGACTAGAATCCAGAGGCTGGCAATGGATCTGGCATCGGTTACTGGGTTGGATGACTGGGTTGGAGGACTCGTGGAGGCAGTGCGCTACGTCGCGATCGGTGACTCGTTCACGGAAGGGGTCGGCGACGAGAGGCCCGACGGTCACGTACGCGGCTGGGCCGACCTGGTCGCCCAGGGCTGGGCGGCCTCGGGCACGCGGGTGGAGTACGCCAACCTCGCCATCCGCGGACGCCTGATCCGCCCGATCGTCGAGGAGCAGCTTCCCGCCGCGCTGGCGCTGAAGCCGACCCACCTCTCCTTCAACGGCGGCGGCAACGACATGCTCCGCCCGAAGGCCGACGCGAACGCGATCGCCGATCTCCTCCACCCCGTGCTCGAGGCCTGCGACACCCACGGGATCACACTGATCCTGCTCTCCGGCGCCAACCCGTCGGCCCGGCTCCCCCTCGGCAAGGTCTTCCAGCGCCGCGGCGACGAGCTCGTCGGCCTGGTCGAGCAGCGGGTCGCCCACCGCGACGACATCGTGCGCGCCTACAACTGGCCCGACACCACCCTCATGGACGGCCGCTTCTGGTCCGAGGACCGGCTGCACATGAACGCCCGCGGCCACCACCGGGTCGCCGCCCGCGTCCTCGACTCGCTCGGCGTCGAGGTGCCCGAGGGCTGGTGGGACCTCGACTTCGAGGCCGCCGTCGGCAAGAAGGGTCTGGCCTACTACCGCGAGTTCGTCGGGCCCTGGATCCACCGCCGGCTCACCGGTCGCTCCTCCGGCGACGGCCGCACCGCCAAGTTCCCCACCTGGACCGCGATCCCGAGCTGAACCTCAGCCGAAACTGCAGTTCTGGCGCGCCGAAACTGCAGTTTTGGCGGACCGAATGGGTTGTTCTGGCGACAGCGGGCGCCAGAACAACCGACTCGGCACGCCAAAGGTGCGGACTCGGGCTTCAGGACCAGTGGCGGCGGATCACGGCGGTGACGTCGAAGGGGTCGGCGCCGCGCTGGGCGGCCAGGAGGCCGGCGCCTTCTGGCGAGCCGGTGTAGAGCAGGCCGGAGCCGCCGACCCAGTGCGCCCAGGCTGCCCGGAACGCCTTCGCGTCGGCGGCGCGACGGCCGAGGGCTACGGGGACGGCGTGCCAGGCCTCGGACTGGGCAGCGTGCCGGCCGGAGATGCCGAGACGTAGCGTCTCGAGCGGATCCAGGGTGCCGACGACCGGACGCGAGACCAGGTAGCGGGGTGCCGCGATGGGCGCCAGCCCCTCCTCGAGCGAGGCGGCGAAGAGCGCCGACTCGCCCTCGGACACACCGGCCAGGTGGACGCGGTAGCTGCCGTCGGAGTCCACGGCGATCTCGAGTCCGTCGGCGCCGACCGAGGTCTGTCCGGTCTCGTGCAGACCGTCGGCGACCGCCGCAGCGACGGCGCCCACACTCGGTCGCCGACGCAGCTGGGAGGCGATCCGGGTGCCGTCGCGGTAGACGTACGCAGCCCAGAGTGCCCACAGCCCGCCGGCCGCGCCACCGAGCGCGGCCGCGCCGCCACCGGCGCCGGCGAGGACGACCGCGAGGAGCACGACGCTCAGCAGCGCCGCGGGCGCGAGGACAGCCTTGGCCGGCAGCCGCCACTCCGGGACCCGCCCTTCGAGCAGCCGGAAGCCCGGCGGCCGGGGCGCGAGCACGACTCCCGACGGCGCGCGCAGCGCACCCGCCCTGCGCAACCGGATCCTGACGGTGCGGCCGGCGACGTCGGCGTACGGCTCCCCGATCCGCCACCGCTCCCGGATCGCGGCACGATCCTCCGAGCGCGCGACCATACGGGCGTTGACGGTGTCGAAGTCGGACTCCGGCGGGGCGGCGTACGGGGAGAAGGACTCGTCGATGTGGCCGACGCCGTCGACGACGGAGCCGTCCTCGTCGGCGCCGAAGAAGCCGGTGTGCTTGCGGACCAGACGCTTCCAGTCGTTGTCGCCGCGCGGGTGCTCCTCCTCGACGCAGACGACGGTCCAGTTGACGGCGACCTTGTCGGGCCGCCCGGGATCCGTACGCAGCGACCGTCCGCGCAGCTGCACGACCGCCGTGGTGGTCGTGGCCGCGGTGAGATCGACGATCCCGGTCACCGACCGGGCGTCCCAGCCCTCCCCGAGCAGGCCGCGCGTGCCGACCAGGACCCGGCACCCGCCGGCCTCGAAGAACCGGGTCACGTGGGCGACCCACTGCCGGCTCCCCCAGCGCCCCACGAGGGTGGCGTACGCCTCCTCCTTCTCGACCGCAAGGCCCTGGGCCAGAGCGGGGTCGGTCTCGGCGATGTGCGCCACCAGCGCGTCGAGGGTCGCCGGCGGACCGGCGACGGTGGCGCCGGTGACCAGCAGGACGTCGTCGTGGGACGCGCACAGGGTGGCCAGCACCGCCCGTGCGGAGCCGGACTGCTCGGCGATCACCCCGCGCAGGTCGACCGGTAGCGTGGCCGAGGCCCGCTCGTGGTCGGTGACGACGAGGAGCCGCAGCGAGTCGCCGTGTGCGAGCCGCTCGTGGTCGACGATGGCCGCGGTCGCGGTCGTCTTGGCCTCCGAGCGCGCCAGCACCCGGTCCACCGGCGAGCGCCCGGCCCGGATGCCGCGCCGGGTCAGCGAGTAGCCGACCGCGGGCAGCGCCTGCTTGATCGCGGCCAGCGCCTCCTGATCCGCCGCCTCCTCGGAGGACATCAGGTGTCCGCGTACCCAGTCGCCGATCAGCGCCACCCAGTCCTCGGCGGACGGGTCGCGGCGATGGGCCTCGGTGAGCGTCGCCCCCTCGGGCAGCGCGAGCAGCCCGCGATGATGGGCCCTCAGGGCGGCGGTGGTCAGGTCGGGCGACGCCTTGGCGAGCTCGGCCCAGGACAGCGCGCCCTCGGACCGAGCCACGAAGCGCCGGTCCAGCCAGGTCAGGAACGGCACACTGCCCAGATCGGCCGAGGTCAGCGCGGTGAGCAGCTCCTCGAACCGCTCCGCGCTCCCCCTCAGCCACTCGCGCTCGCTCGGCGTGGGCGTTGTCAGCCACACCAGGTCGGCGAACGGCGCCAGGTCGCCCTCGCGGACGACCGCCGGGATCGAGGTCGAGAAGACGATCTCGCCGAACAGCGTCCCGACCAGCGCGGACTCCTCCTTGGTGAGCGCCTCGGGCGGGGTCGCGGTCAGCCCCAGCACCCGTGCGTCCGGCAGCAGCTGCAGGATCTCGCCCAGCAGCTCGCCCCAGACCTCGAGCAGGTGATGGCACTCGTCCAGCACGAGCAGCAGCGGCCCGGATTCTCGTAGCGCTTCGACCAGGGCACGGCCGTTGTCGTGCAGCCTGGCCAGGTGGCTCTCCCCGGTCTCCGCCTCGTCGTCGGGGTCCCCGAAGACCGCGACGGACTGGTAGGTCAGCGACGTCAGCGGCGCGACGAGCTCACGCGACGACGACGCCTTCAGATCCCGCGCCGCCGCCTGCCGCAGCCACTGCCCCTGGATGGCGGTGTTGGGGCTGAGCACGACGACCTTCGCCCCGTCCGCGATCGCCTTCCGTGCCGTCTCCAGCCCGACCAGCGTCTTCCCCGCACCAGGCGGCAGCACCACCCACGCCCGCGACCGCCCCGCCTCCTGGGCCGCGCCCAGCGCGGACAGCGCACGCTGCTGATGAACACGGAGCTCCACTCCGCGAAGCCTAGCCAGCGTCGAGGCGTCACCCTCGTCGGCAGGCTGGTCAGGCCGCCGTGGCGAAAGCCGCCTCCGACTCCGGGTTACGGGCGACCGAGCGGCGGGCGAGGGAGAAGGCGACCGCGCCGAGGACCGAGGTGAACACCATGGTGATCGCCAGCGGCACCGCGGTGTGCTCGCCCGCGACAGCACCGAGCGGCGAGGCGAGGCCACCGCCGAGGAACATGATGCCGCCCATCAGCGCCGATCCGGCACCGACCGAGGGGCGCGCCTGCTCGATGGCCAGGGCGCCGGTGTTGCCCATGATCAGGCCGACGGAGGTGGTGACGACCACGATCGGCAGCAGGATGAGCACCTTCGGCACCGGCAGCAGCGCCACGACCAGCACGGCCAACGCCGCCAGGGCCATCACCGGCTGTGCCGAGCGGATGATCCGCGCCGGGTGCACCTGCCGCTTGGCCAGCCGCGCCGAGACCAGCCCGGCGACCGTGAGGAAGGCGGCGTTCACCGCGAACCCGATGCCGTAGACCGCCGCAGAGGTGCCGATCACCGACTGGTAGAGGAACGAGGAGGAGGAGACGTACGTCATCAGGGTGGCGAACGTGAGCGACTGTGTCAGCGTGTAGCCGAGGAAGGCGGGCTTGGCGAGGAGGCGGCCGAGGTCGGCGTACTCGACCCGGATGCTCCGCCGCTCGACCGGCAGGCTCTCCCGGACCACCAGCAGCACGACGACGACCTGCAGCACGGCGATCGCGGCGACGATCCCGAGCACTCCGCGCCAGGGCACGAACCCGGCGAGGGCACCGCCGATCACCGGGGCCAGGATCGGCGCGATGCCGCTGATCGACATCATGATCGACATCGCCCGGGCGGCGGCGAAGCCGTGGAGTACGTCGGCCACGATCGCCCGCGCCATGACGATGCCCGCCGCGGCGGCGAGCGCCTGCAGGAAGCGGGCCGCGATCAGCAGCTCGACGGTCGGTGCCAGCGCGGCCAGCACGCCGGCGAGCGCGGCCACGACCGAGCCGATCAGCAGCGGCTTGAGCCGCCCGAACCGGTCCGAGATCGGGCCCCAGGCGATCTGCCCGAGGGCGAGTCCGATCAGGAAGGCGGTGAGGGTCAGCTGCACGTTGCTCGCAGCGGCGCCGAGGTCCGAGCCGATCTGCGGGAAGGAGGGTAGGTAGAAGTCGATCGCAAGCGGCGCGGATGCCGAGAGCAGGGCGAGTGCGAGCAGGAGCCGCGGCGGGACTGACGTCACCGAGGGAACCTCCGGAAGAGTCTGGTCGAAGAAAGACAGTTGAAGAAGACAACCAACCGAACGCCGTGGCCCCGCCGGGCATTCCTCACCAGAGCGTGATCGACCTCTCGAAGATCCCGGTCAGGTCCTCCGCCGACGGCTGCTTCGGCGCGGTGGCGAGCAGCCGCTGCTGCTTGAGCGCCCCCTCGACCAGGTCGGGGATGTCGCCGGTTCCGAAGCCGACCGAACCGATCCCCGCCGGGATCCCGATGTCGCGCATCAGGTCGGCGAGCACCCTGGGCAGCAGGTCGCGCGGCTCCTCCTGGGACTCGTCGAAGCCCGGGGCCAGCAGGCGGGCCGCCCGCAGGTGTCGCTCGGGCGCGGCGTCGAAGGTGTAGCGGAACGCCTCCGGAGCGGTCAGCGAGACCGCCATCCCGTGCGGCACCAGCGCCTCGTCGCCGGGGTAGTCCGCCGGGTGGAAGTCCCGCACCCGCCCGGCGATCGGGTAGGCGCACGCGTGCGGGATGTGCACGCCGGCGTTGCCGAAGCCCAGGCCCGCGAAGGTCGCCGCGAACGCCATGTCACCGCGCGCGGCGGTGTCGTCCCCGTGCGCGACCGCCTGCCGGAACGAGTTCGCCAGCAGGGACAGCCCCTTCTCCGACCACATGTCGGAGATCGGGTTGGCACCGCAGTAGGGCACCCGCTGAGCGGGCTCCTTGCGGTCGTAGGAGGTGTAGGGACGGGCCGTGTAGCTCTCCAGCGCGTGACACAGGATGTCCATCCCGGACGCGGCGGTCACCCCGGCCGGCTGGGTCATCATCAGTTCCGGGTCGACGACGGCCAGCGTGGGCCGCAGGCGCGCGTGCGAGATCCCGGTCTTCACCTTCAGCGACAGCACGTCGAGCACGCACACGGTCGTCGACTCCGCCCCCGTCCCGGTGGTCGTCGGCACCGCGACCAGCGGCAGCAGCGGCTTCGCAGGGGCGAGCCCGCGGCCGACCGGCGCGTTCAGATAGTCCTCCAGCGATCCGTCGTTGGTGGTCAGCAGGTTGACCGCCTTGGCGGTGTCGATGCTCGACCCGCCCCCGACCGCCACGATCGCGTCGAACGGCCCGTTCTCACGGGCGAACTCCACCGCCGTCCGCATGCTCTCGTCGGTCGGCTCGACATGGACACCGTCGAAGACGACAGCCGTGACGTCGTACGCCTTCATCTGCTCGGCCGCGCGCTGCGGCAGCCCCGTCGCGGAGATGCCGGGATCGGTCACCACGAGAGCACGGCGGGCGCCCAGCGACGCCAGGTCGTAGCCGATCTCGGCCGATGCACCGGTGCCGAACTTGAGCTGTGGGGAGCCATAGGTGAACACGGTCTCGGATGTGGCGAGCGTCATGAGGCGCACGATAGCGGCCGGCCGAGGCCGGTTTCACGGGTCGGACTGCCCAACCATCATCAGGCGAGCGTGAAGCCGACCTTCCGGGCGACGACGTCGGCCGTCTCCAGCCGCACCTCGACCTCCTCGCCGAGCGGGAGGGCCGTCGTGCCGGTGACCCTGGCCTCGATGGCCGGTTCCTCGACCGTGATGGAGCCCTTCTGCTTGTCCTCGTCGTCGACCTCGACGATGACGGCGGTGAACGTCTCCCCGACCCGCTCGGACAGCAGCCCGGCCTCGACGAGGTCGACCACACCGCGCTCGTAGGCACCGCTGGCCCGGGACGAGGCCCGCATCGTCTCGGGGAGTGTGGTGAACGCGCTGGTCACCCAGTCGGGGACCGGCTGGTCGGCGCACAGCGCCAGGCAGACCTCGCCGGCGTAGCGGTCGATCAGCCGGCGCAGCGGAGCGGTGACGTGCATGTACTCGTTGGCCAGCGCCGAGTGCTCGGTCAGCTCGGGGAGCTCGCCGTTGAACGAGGCGTACCCGCTCCCGCGCAGCAGCCTGGTGCAGGCGATCGCCATCGCGGCGTGCTTGCCGTTCTTGCCGTCCAGCGACCGGATGAAGTCGGGGTAGAGCATCTCGGCGGGCCACTCCAGCCCGAGCGCACGGGCGGTGCGGTGGAGCCGCTGTACGTCTCGGGGATCGGGCTCGGGAAGGGTCCGCAGGAGCCCGACGCGGGCGTAGACCATCAGGTCCGCCGCCGCGAAGCCGGTGAGCAGCGAGATCTGGGCGTTCCAGTTCTCGACCGGCAGCAGGTCGCGGTACTCGAGCGACCAGTGCTCCCCCACGACCGAGATCTCCTGGTCGCGCAACGGCAGGTTCACCCCGCCCCGGGCGGCCTCGAGGGCGATCCGCTTCTCGCCGATCTCCTTCAGCAGCTGAAGCGACTCGCCGATCCGTTGGTCGAGCTTGTCGAGACCAGCGAAGCCTTCGCCGTCGAACATCTTCTGCACACCCTCGTAGGAGAGCTTCGCCCGCGACCTCACCAGCGCGCGCTCGACGAAGGTGTCGATCCCCTCGCCGGTGGCATCGAGCTTGTGGGTCCACAGCAAGGCCGGTCGCACCTGGTCGGGAAGCAGCGAGGCGGCGTCCTCGGAGAGCACCTTGGGGTGGAGCGGGATCTTCGCATCGGCGGCGTAGAGCGACTCGCCACGCCTGTTGGCCTCGATGTCGACCGGGTCGCCGGGCGCCACGAAGGCGGCCACGTCCGCGATCGCGTAGTGCACCAGGTAACCATCGCCGTCGCGGGCCAGGTGGAGCGCCTGGTCGAGGTCCATCGACGTCGCGGGGTCGATGGTCACGAACGGCAGATCGGTGCGGTCCAGCTCGGGAAGCCTCGGGTCGGCCGCAGCGGCGGCCGCCGCCTGCTCCACCTCCGGCGGGAACTCGGCACTCACCCCCAGCTCGGCCTGGAGCGCGGCGATCCCGTCGCGGAGCGTGGTGGCGGCGACACCGTCGTCGGCACTGGCCACCCGGATGATGCGTGCGGAGCCCATGGCCGGAACTCTAGTGGCTCTCTGCTCCTCGAAGCCTCGTCCGTCCTGCGCGGCGGCGCGCCCCCATTCGGCCATCCCGGTCCCGGACGGCACCATAGTCACCGTGCTGATCCTGCTGCCGCCCTCGGAGGGCAAGACCACGGCCGTACGCGGCAACCCGCTCACGCTCGACGAGCTCCGTCTCCCGGTGCTCAATCCGGCCCGCGCCAAGGTCATCGACGCGCTGGTCGAGCTCTGCTCCACCCGCCCCGAGGCCGCCGTCGAGATCCTCGGCATCCCGAAGACCCAGCCCGAGCTGGTCACGTTGAACGCCGAGCTGTTCGAGGCGCCCACCGCGCGCGCCGACCGGATCTACACCGGCGTCCTCTACGACGCCCTCTCCCCCGCGACCCTGTCACCGGCCGCGAAGCGCCGCGCGACGAGCCGGGTCATGGTAACCAGCTCCGTGTTCGGCCTCGTCGGCCTGGCCGACCGGATCCCTGCGTACCGTCTCTCGGGGGACACCACCCTCCCCGGCATCGGTGGCATCCAGTCCCACTGGCGCGCCCACCTCGGCGCGGGCATGACCGAGGCCCTCGGCGACGACCTGCTCGTGGACCTCCGGTCCGGGACGTACGCCGCGTTCTGGCGCCCCGACGCCGAAGGGTCGAGCAGCGTGCCCGCCCGCACCGCCACCGTCCGCGTCCTCCACGAGCACAACGGCCAGCGCAAGGTGGTCAGCCACTTCAACAAGGCCACCAAGGGCCGCCTCGTCCGAGCCCTCCTGGAATCCGGTGCCAACCCCCGCACCCCCGCCAAGCTCGCCGAAGCCTTCCGCGACCTCGGCTGGACCGTCGAAGAAGGCGCTCCGACGAAGAAGGGCACCCAGCTCGACGTCGTCGTCACCGAGATCTAGCCGTCCCCGCCGAGTCGGCGCGTCTGTCCCACCAGGGACCGTCGAGTCGGCGCGTCTGTCCCACCAGGGACCGTCGAGTCGGCGCGTCTGTCCCACGAGCACGAGACAGACGCGCCGACTCGGCGTCCGGCGAGCGTCAGAAGGTGCCGGTGGCGAAGGGGTCCCGGGCGAGCGGGAGGCCGTTGAAGAGGCGCATGGAGGCGCGGCCGTCGGCGTAGAAGGACACCACGGTCACCGAGGCGGGTGAGAGCTCCATGTTGAAGACGCCGCCGATCGGGGTGCCCAGCGCGTGAGCGACGATCAGCTTGATCGGCGAGACGTGGGAGGTGACCACGACGGTCTGGCCGGCGTGGGCCTCGAGCACCCGCGAGAGTCCGTCGAGCACGCGGGCCCGGGCGGAGTCGAACGACTCACCGCCGGGAGGCGCGACCTCGGTCGCCCCCATCCAGGTCTTCATCTCGTCGGGGTACTGCTGGGCGACCTCGGCGAAGGTGAGCCCCTCCCACTTCCCGAACTCGATCTCCGCGAACGCCGGCTCCTCCTCCAGCCGGGCGCCGAGCGCGCCGGCGAGGATCTCACCGGTCTCGGCGGCGCGCAGGACCGGCGACGTCACGACGGCGTCGACAGCGGAGGCGAGCGGCTTGAGCCACTCCGCGGTCAGCAGCACCTGCTCGCGGCCCTCCTGGGTCAGCGGCGGGTTGTCGCCGCCGAGCCCGCCGGAGAACGCCTTTGCGGCCGTGTGCTTGGTGACCCCGTGACGCACCAGGACGAGCGTGGTCGCGGCCGCCCCGGCGCTCCAGCCCCGCGCGGGCTTCTCGCTCACAGGCCGGACTCGGCGGTGCGGACCAGGATGCGGGAGCACTCCTCGCAGCGCACCACCTCGTCGGCGGCGAGGCCGCGGATGCGGGAGATCTCGGCCGGATCGAGCTGGAGGTTGCAGCCCCCGCAACGGCGGGCACGCAGCTCCGCGGCACCGACGCCCATCTTCTCGCTCAGGCGCGAGTAGAGGGCGAGCAGGTCCTCGGGGATGCCCTCGAGCGCCGGCGTACGCTCCTCGGCGACCCCGGCCAGCTCGGTGTCGATCTTCGAGGTCTCGACGTTGACGGAGTCGACCGCGACCGCCAGCTTCTCGGTGATCTCGGCGAGCTCGGCCTCGAGCCGGGTCACCTTCGCCTGAGCCTCCTCGAGCTGCTCCATGACCTCGAGCTCCTCGTCCTCGAGCACCGAGATCCGGCGGTCGAGGGTGACCAGCTCGTGCTGCATGCGCTCGAGGTCCTTGGCGCTGCTGATCGCCCCGGAGTCCATCCGCTCCTGGTCGCGGCGGCGGCGGGTCTTGACCGCCTCGACATCGGCGTCGGCCTTCTTCTGCACCCGCTCGAGGTCGTCGCGGGCGACCCGGGCGTCGCGTACGGCATCGTCGGTGGTCTTCTTCGACGCCTGCAGCTCCGCCACGACGGCGGCCTGCGGCAGATGCGCACGGCGGTGGCGCAGCTGGAGCGCACGCGAGTCCAGCTCACAGACGTCGAGCAGCTTCACCTGGGCGAACGGGTCGGCTTTCAGCGGATTCTCCTCAGTTGTTCACAATCGCAAAGTCCACGGGTCGGTGACGATCTCCGAGACCCGGGTGTCCACCGTATCCCCGAATACCTCCCGAAGTCGCCTCGCCAGCACAGGCAACCAGGTCCACTCGGCCGCCCAGTGCGGGATGTCGATCAGCGCACCACCCTTCTCACAGAACTCCGAGGCCGGATGGTGGCGCAGATCGCTGGTCACATAGACGTCGTACGCAGCCACCTGATCGAGCAGGAAGTCACCCGCCCCGCCGCACAACGCCACCGAGGACACCGGCCGGTCGAGGTCGCCCGCGACCCGGATCCCGGCCGCGGTCGCAGGCAGCGCCGCGGCCACCGACTCGGCGAAGGCACCCAGGGTCGTCGGCTCCACCGTCCCGGCGCGACCCGTACCCACCTCGTCACTGGCCCCCGGGATCAGCGGCCGCAGCGAGCTCAGCCCGAGCGCGAGCGCCAGCGACTCCGAGACCCCGCCGAGCGCCTGGTCGGCGTTGGTGTGCGCGGTCAGCAGCGCGCACCGCGCGGAGACCAGCGTCGAGAGCGTACGCCCTTTGGGGGTCGTCGCGGCGAACCCGTGCACACCCTTCAGGAAGAGCGGATGATGGACCACGACCAGGTCCGCACCCCAGGCGGCCGCCTCCTCGGCGACCGGGAGGGTCGGGTCGACGGCGAGGAGCACCTTCGAGACCGGCTGCGAGGGTTCGCCCCAGACCAGCCCGACCGCATCCCACTCGTCAGCGGTGGCGGGCGGATACCAGTCGTCCAGCAGCGAGATGACGGCAGACAGTGTCGGCGGGGTAGGCGCGGTCGGCATGGTGCAACCCTAGATCCCGCCCCCGGGACCACGCCTCACGACAACGCCTGAAACGGAATCCAGTTCGTAACCGTTCTTTTACAACCGATTCCGTACTTTTCACCGGATCTTTGTGGTGGAATGCAGCGCTAAGTGAACAATCGACTGGAGCAGCGATGACCACGAAAGCTACCCCGGACCCATCCTCCGGCTCGGTGACGATCAGCGGCCTGACCAAGACCTATGGCCAGGCCACGGCGGTCGACGGCCTCGACCTGGAGATCAGGGCCGGCGAGTTCATCTCGTTGCTCGGTCCCTCGGGCTGCGGCAAGACGACGACGCTGCGCATGATCGCCGGATTCGAGAAGCCCGACTCGGGCAGCATCGTGATCGGCGGCAGGGACGTGGTCAGGCTCGCGCCCTACCAGCGCGACGTGAACACGGTCTTCCAGGCGTACGCGCTGTTCCCGCACAAGTCGGTCGCGGAGAACGTCGCCTACGGCCTGCAGCAGCGCAAGACGCCCAGGGCGGAGATCCGCGAGCGGGTCGTCGAGGCGCTGCGGATGGTGCGCATGCTCGACTTCGCCGACCGCTCGCCGACGCAGCTCTCCGGTGGCCAGCAGCAGCGGGTGGCGCTGGCCCGGGCGCTGGTCAACCGGCCCAGTGTCCTGCTCCTCGACGAGCCGCTGGGCGCCCTGGACCGCCAGCTGCGCGAGGAGATGCAGCTCGAGCTGAAGCTGCTCCAGTCCCGCCTCGGGATCACCTTCGTCTTCGTCACCCACGACCAGGGTGAGGCGCTCGCGATGAGCGACCGGATCGCGATCATGCGCGCCGGGAGGATCGAGCAGCTCGCCGACGCCGACACCGTCTACAACCAGCCGGCCAGCGCCTACGTCGCCGGCTTCGTCGGCCAGCAGAACTTCCTGCACGGCGAGGTCAGCGCCGACGGCACCACCGTCGAGACCCCCTTCGTGGTCGTCGAGGGCCCCGCCAAACCCGACGGGAAGCCCGGCGAGGCCCACCAGGCCGCGATCCGTCCCGAGCTGATCTCGATCGAGCCCGGCACCCAGGCCGAGGGCCTCAACACCGTCGCCGGCGAGGTGCTGCAGGTCTCCCCGCTGGGTGAGGTGATCCAGTACCTCGTCAAGGTCACCGACGAGACCAGCCTCCTCATCCGCCGCCCCACCCACGGCGCCGTCCGGCTCTCCCCCGGCGACCCGGTCCTCTGCGGCTGGGCCGCCGAGGACGTACGTCTCTTCCCCCTCGACACCCCACTCGACCCGACCACCGCTAGGAGCCCGCAATGAGCAAGCCTGTGAACAAGAGTGGCAACGTACGCATCCTGGCCAGCCATGCCGGCGCGCGAGCGATCCGCCAGGAGCTCTCCCGCCGCCACTTCCTCAGCCTGGCGGCTCTCGCCGGCGCCGGCGTCGCCCTGACCGCCTGTGGCTCGGACGGCGGCGAGAAGTCCAGCGCGGTCGAGCCGGGCGGCGGCGCGACCGGCGGGCCGGTGGAGAAGTCGCTCTCGATCTACACCTGGGGCGACTACGACTCCCCCGAGGTGATCGACGCCTTCGGCAAGACCGGCCCGAAGGTGACCCTCGACTCCTACGGTTCCAACGAGGAGCTGATCTCCAAGCTGGTCGCGGCCAAGGGCACCAGCGGCTACGACATCGTCGTGCCGACGGGCGTCTACATCCCGCAGCTGATCGAGAACGAGATCATCGTCCCGTTCAACAAGGACCTGATCCCCAACATGGCCAAGGTCGACCCGCAGTTCCTCGGCCAGGACTGGGACCCGGAGAACGAGTACTCGGTGTGCAAGTGCTGGGGCACCACCGGGTTCGTCTACGACACCACCGTGATCAAGCGCGACCTGGTGACCTGGAACGACTTCATCGACGCGATGCAGAACGAGGCCTCGGGCAGGACCTCGCTGCTCGACGACCCGCAGGGTGTCTCCGGCCTCTACTTCTGGGCCAACGACATCGACTGGAACACCGAGGACATGGCCGACTACGACGCCTACGAGGCCGAGGCGGTCGAGAAGTGGGCGCCACACATCGCCGGCTTCGACTCCTACCCGGCCACCGGCGCGATGCAGCAGAACACCTTCGCGCTGATGCAGAACTGGAACGGCGACTCCCGCCTCGGCATCCTCGAGCACAAGCAGCCCGACCGCTGGAAGTGGGTCCTCCCCGGCCCGACGACCGAGCTGTGGATGGACAACTGGTGCATCCCGGCCGGCGCACCTCACCCCGAGGCGGCCCACGCGTTCATCGACTACGTGCTGGAGCCGGAGAACTCCTTCCTGGAGATGGACTACATCGGCTACAACACCGGCATCCAGGGCATCGAGGAGATGGCCGAGGAACGCAAGGTCGAGCTGCCCGAGATGATCTTCTTCACCGAGGAGCAGCTCGCCACCATGAAGAACGGTGCGGTCAACGAGGCCCAGGACCGGCGTACGGAGGTCTACGACAAGCTGAAGGCCGCCGCCAGTGCCTAGGAGCGCGTCCAGCAGGCTCCCCGGGTTCGTCCTCGCCGTCCCGGCGTGGCTGTGGCTGACGGTCTTCTTCGTGGTGCCGTTCCTGCAGATCGCCTGGTTCAGCCTCGGCGAGAAGCCCGGGATGTTCGGCACCCACAGCAACGCGGTGATGTCGCTGGACCGCTACGCCGAGGCGTTCAGCCCGACCTTCTTCACGATCTTCCGGGCAACGCTGTGGATGAGCGTGCTGGGGACCGTCGCGTGCCTGCTGATCGCGCTGCCCGCTGCGTACTACATGGCGCTCAAGGTCCCCGCGCGCCGTCGCGGGCTGCTGGTCGCGCTGGTGATGGTGCCCTACTGGACCTCGTTCCTGATCCGGACGATCGGCTGGAAGGTGATCCTCTCCTCGGAGGGCGCCCTGGCCGGGTTCCTGACCGACGTCGGCCTGGTCGGGGACCCGCACGACCTGCTCAACACCCGCGGGGCGGTGCTGCTGGGCCTGATCTACAACTATCTTCCGCTGATGATCCTGCCGATGTACGTCGCCTTCGACCGCGTCGACAGCGCCCTCGGCGAGGCCTCCAAGGACCTCGGCGCCGGCCGGCTGCGGACGTTCTTCCAGGTCACGCTGCCGTTGGCTCGGCCCGGGATCATCGCCGGCGTGATCCTGGTCTTCATCCCGATGATGGGCGACTACGTCACTCCGGCCGTCCTCGGCGGCGCCAAGGGCACCATGGTCGGCTCGCTGATCGCCAGCCAGTTCCTGACCGCGCAGAACTGGGCGCTGGGCTCGGCGATGGCGGTCGTCCTCATCCTGCTCACCATGCTCGTCGTCATCCTCTCCATCGCCCTGCTGTGGGGCGTGGGGTGGCTCATCGGGCGACGGAGCAGGCTGGTCATCGGGACGAGGGCCGGGACGAAGGCCGTCGCAACGAAGGAGGTGGCGACCGCATGAGCAGGCCGTCCGGGACCAATCTCGCGCTCGGCGCGTGGACCACGCTGGTCTTCCTCTTCCTGTTCGCCCCGATCATCGTGATCGGCATCTACTCCTTCAACGGCGGCCGCCTGCTGACCGCCTGGGACGGCTTCAGCCTGGAGCCGTTCACGGCGATCGTCGAACGGCCGACCGTACGTCACACCGTCGCCGTCTCCCTGCAGACCGCCGTGATCGCAGCCCTCCTGGCCAGCGCGCTCGGCACCCTGGCCGGGATGGCGATGGCCCGGTTCCCGGGCCGCTGGACTGGCCCGTTCACGCTGTTGTTGCTGCTGGTCTCGGTCACCCCCGAGATCGTCGACGGCATCGCGCTGCTCCCCTGGTTCGTGACACTCGGCCAGGACTGGTCGCTGCTGCCGTTCAACAACGGCTACGTACGCCTCGTGATCGGTCACTCGCTGTTCGCGACCGCGGTCGTCACCTACATCGTCCGTGCCCGGCTGGTCGGGCTGGACGCGTCCTTGGAGGAGGCGTCGGCGGACCTCTACGCGAGGCCGGTCGCGACCTTCTTCAAGGTCACCCTTCCGCTGGTCGGCCCGGCGGTCCTGGCCGGCGGGCTGCTCGCCTTCACCCTGAGCCTCGACAACACGGTGATCTCCTCGTTCATCAACGTCTCCGGCACGACCTCGTGGCCCGTCTACGTGCTCTCCTCGGTCCGCTCCGGTCTCAAGCCCGAGATCGCCGCGGTCTCCACCATCCTGCTGGTCTTCACGCTCCTGGTCCTCGGCCTGGTGGCGCGGGTGCTCAAGCGCTCGGGCTCCTCGGTCACCGACACCATGGCCGCGGCCTGATGGGTGGACGGGCTCTCCCCGCGGAGCTGGTGCTGCGCGGTGGCCGGGTGTTGCGCGAGAACCGCTGGGAGGACGTGGCTGTTGCTGTCCGGGATGGGCGCATCGCCGCCGTCGGCGCGTCCCTCGACGCGCTCGTCGGTCCCGAGACCGTCGTCGAGGAGCTCGACGGTCGCTGGGTCCTGCCCGGCTTCCACGACTCGCACGTGCACCCGGTCCAGGCCGGGCTGGAGATGAACCAGTGCGACCTGACCGGTCTGTCCACGCTCGAGGAGTATCTGGACGCCATCGAGTCATACGCCTCCGCGAACCCCGGGCGTGCGTGGGTCACCGGAGGTGGCTGGTCGATGGACTCCTTCGCCGGCGGGGTGCCGGACGCTGCGCCTCTCGACCGCCTGCTTCCCGACAGGCCGGTCTTCCTGCCCAACCGTGACCACCACTCCGCCTGGGTGAACACTCGCGCGCTCGAGATCGCCGGCATCGACGCCCGCACCCCGGACCCGGCCGACGGGCGCATCGAACGGGACGCCGCCGGCAACCCGACCGGCGCGCTGCACGAAGGTGCGATGGCGCTGGTCGGGTCGCTGATGCCCGCCCCGACCTCGCACGACCTGACCGAGGCCCTGCTGACCGCGCAGCGCCACCTGCACTCGGTCGGCATCGTCGGCTGGCAGGACGCGCTCGTCGGCGCCGGTCTCGGCATGCCCGACTCGCTGCCGACCTACATCGCCGCCCGGGACTCCGGCGCGCTCACCGCGAAGGTCGTCCTGGCCCAGTGGTGGGACCGCGACCGGGGCCTGGAGCAGCTGCCGTCGCTCATCGAGCGGCGTGCCCTGGCAGCACAGGCGGGGCTGGACGCGGGCAGCGTGAAGCTGATGCAGGACGGCGTCTGCGAGACCCACACGGCCGCCATGCTCGACCCCTACCTCGACACCGACGGCCATCTCACCGACAACCGCGGGCTCTCCTTCATTCCGGCCGATGCCCTGGCCAGCTACGTCGCGGCGTTGGACGCGGCCGGGTTCCAGGCGCACATCCACGCCCTCGGCGACCGGGCGGTGCGCGACAGCCTGGACGCGATCGAGCACGCACGGGCGGCCAACGGAGCCAGCGGACTGCGCCACCATCTGGCCCACGTGCAGGTCGTCGACGCCGCCGACGTGCCCCGCTTCGCCGAGCTCGAGGTCACCGCCAACATCCAGCCGCTGTGGGCGTGCCTGGACGAGGCGGTGGAGGTGCTGACGCTGCCGTTCCTGGCACCCGCCGCGCGCGAGCAGCAGTACGTCTTCGGGTCGCTGCTGCGTACGGGTGCCCGGATCGCGTGCGGGAGCGACTGGCCGGTCTCCGACCCGGCACCGCTGCTCGGCATGCACGTCGCGGTCAACCGCCGCTCCCCCGACCAGCCCGCCGACGCCACCCCGCTGCTGCCCGAGGAGGCGCTGACGGTCGCGGAGGCTCTCGCCGGCTACACCACCGGCACCGCCCACCTGAACCGCCTCGACGGAACCACCGGCCGGATCGAGACCGGGTACGCCGCCGACCTGGTCGTGGTCGACCACGACATCCTCGGCGAGGACACCACCGTCCTCGGCCGGACCCAGGTGACCCACACCTACGTCGACGGTCGCGAGGTCCACCGGCGCTGAGCGCGTGCAAGACTCGTTGCCATGATCATCTTCGGGTTCAAGACCTACACCCGGCTGCTCGCGACGCTCTCGCTGGTCTGCCCGAACTGCCGCCAGCAGGCTGCCCAGCGGCTCTTCGAGGTCGTCAACAAGTTCACCCTCTTCTTCATCCCCCTCTTCCCCGTCAGCAGGTCGCGCCGGATGGACTGCACCTACTGCGGCTACGCCTCGAAGCTGTCCAAGGAGCAGGCGGACCAGCTCCAGTCCGCGCCACGTCCGAGCGTCGGCTGAACCTCGGCGGCTCTCACAGGAACCCCACAGCCGGGGCAGGAGGTCCTCACGGATCCGGACGTCAGAGTCAGGTCAACGCACCAGACAGACGTCAAGGAGAACCGAATGAGCCGCGTACCCGAACCCGAGAACACCCCTGAAGGCCCGGCCTATGAGGGCCGCCTGCTCGCCCGCCCCGAGGAGGAGGTGGTCGACCAGGGTGCCGGCTTCGACATCTCGACCCTGCTGACCCGCCGCCGGGTCCTCGGGCTCGTCGGGGTCGGCGTCGGGGCCGCTGCCCTGGCCGCTTGCGGGGCGTCCGGCTCGTCGGGCTCATCGGGCTCCTCGGGCGGCGCCGCGTCCAACGCGTCCACAACGGCCGACGGCGAGATTCCGCAGGAGACCAACGGCCCCTACCCGGCCGACGGCACCAACGGCACGAACGTGCTGACCGAGTCCGGGATCGTACGCAGCGACATCACCTCCAGCCTCGACGGCGGCACCACGGTCGACGGTGTGCCCCTGCGGTTCACCTTCACGGTCACCGACATGGTCGACGACAACGTGCCCTTCGAAGGCGCTGCGGTCTATCTGTGGCAGTGCGACGCACTGGGCCGCTACTCCATGTACTCCGAAGGTGTCGAGGACGAGACGTACCTCCGCGGTGTCCAGGTCGCCGACGCCAAGGGTCAGGTGACCTTCACGACGATCGTGCCCGGCTGCTACGACGGCCGCTGGACGCACATGCACTTCGAGGTCTACCCCGACGCCGACTCCGCCACGACCGGCGAGAACGCGATCGCCACCTCGCAGGTCGCCTTCCCGGAGAAGATGCTGAGCAAGGTCTATCAGGACGACGCCTACGAAGGCTCGGCCGAGAACCTGACCAAGGTCAGCCTCGAGAACGACAACGTCTTCAGCGACGGCTACGAACTCCAGATGGGCACGTTCACCGGCAGCCCGAGCGTCGGCTACCGGGGCTCGCTCGCCGTCGCCGTCGACACCACCACCGAGGCCGCCATGGGCGCCGCACCCCCGACCCGGCGCTGATGTCCCACCAGAACCCGCCGAGTCGGCGCTACTGTCCCGGGCTGGCGGGACCCCCACACCGGGATGGCCACGCGGCCGGCGCCCTACCCTGATCGGGTGAACGACGCCCAGAAGCCGAAGGATCCGGCCGGCGACGCCGCGGCGCGCGGGACGCGTCGACGGGAGCGAACCCGCGCCCGGGTGCTCGACGCCGCCGAGCAGCTGTTGTCGCAGCACGCCCCTGAGGAGATCCGGATCGAGGACGTCGCCGCCCTGGCGGGGATCTCCCCGGCCTCGGTCTACGTGCACTTCGGCACCAAGGACGGGCTGATGGCAGCCGTCACCGAGCGAGTGCTGACGGTGGCCACCGAGACCCTCCGGGCGGCCTACGCCGCGCAGACGACGCCGCTCGAGCGCTTCGCCGGCGTCGGGTCGGCCTACCTGAAGCTGCTGCTGGAGCACCCGACGGTTGTGAAGTACCTGATGGTCACCGGTGAACGCGGCCCCGGCTCGGCGGTAGAGGATCTGGTCGTCGAGCGGTTCAGCGAGCTGCGGGGCGAGTTCGAGCAGAGTATCCGTGATGCGGTGGACTCCGGCGCGATCCGGAAGGTGGATCCGGAGCTGTTGTCCTACTTCCTCTTCGGAGCCTGGAACGGGGTCGCCGCGCTGGCGTTGCGCCGGGACGCACTGGCGGTGGAGCCCGAGCGCGTCGAGCTGGCCGTGATCGAAGCCGGCCTGGTCCTGCTCGAGGGTCTGATCCAGGCACCGCCGCCCGCCTGACGGACATCGGGTCTTGGCGGAACGGGTCGAACCGAGTTAACTGGAGTCCGACTCCAAATTACTGCTCCGAAAGCGACCCGTGATGACGCAGACCGCGACACCCCCCGCTCCGGGCCACGAGGCCGACGACCACACCTGGGACGCCGTGGTGGTGGGCGCCGGGCCGGGCGGCCTCACCTGCGGGGCCTACCTCGCCGCCAACGGCAAGCGGGTCCTGGTGCTCGAGGCCAACCAGGTCGTCGGCGGCAGCACCCAGGTCTTCCGCCGCGCCGGCAACAAGTTCGAGTTCGACGTCGGCACCCACTACGTCGGCGAGTGCGGCCCCGGCGGCCGGATGCAGACCGCGCTGTCCGGCCTCGCGCTGGCCGAACGGATCAAGTGGCTGCGCCAGCGACCCGAGGGCCACTGCCAGGTGATGATCCCCGGCACCACCTTCCAGACGCCGACGGGCTGGGACACCTACCTCGACCGTCTCGTCGCGGCCTTCCCCCGCGAGGAGGCCGGGCTGCGCCGCTGCGTACGGATCATGCGGATCATCGCCGCCGGAGAGCAGCCGCGGCTGCGCCCCTACCACCTGCTGCGCTGGGGCATCCGGCCG
Organism: Nocardioides sp. NPDC057767; assembly: GCF_042798275.1. Lineage (NCBI taxonomy): Bacteria > Bacillati > Actinomycetota > Actinomycetes > Propionibacteriales > Nocardioidaceae > Nocardioides > Nocardioides sp. NPDC057767. The sequence continues at coordinate 35,949 of NZ_JBHVKJ010000024.1, forward strand.
ATCACGAAGCTGATGGACGCCTGCGGCCTGAGCGCAGACGCGCAGGCCGTGATCCTCGCCGAGAACGGCGACTACACCTGGCCGCCCTACCGCACGCCCACCGCGATGCACGCCGGCTTCCTCCACCACTACCTCCAGGCCGGCGCCTACTACCCGCGCGGCGGCGGGCAGGTCATCGGCGCCCACCTCACCGACGTGATCACCACCCACGGTGGCCGGGTGCGCACCAAGGCCCGCGTCGAGAAGATCCTCATCGAGGACGGACGGGCGGTCGGCGTACGTCTGGCCGACGGTGAGGAGATCCGCTCCGAGGTCGTCGTCTCCGCTGCGGACTTCAAGAGGACCTGGGCCGATCTGGTCGGCGACGAGCACCTGACCCGCCGCCTGCGGCGCCGGCTGAAGGACCTCGAGATGACGCTGCCGATGTTCGCGGTCTACGTCGCCCTCGACGTCGACCTGCGCGAGCGCGGCACGCCGCCGCTGGCGTGGGTGTGGCCGACCAACGACATCGACGGCTACTACCGCGAGGTCGAGGCGGGCCGCTGTCCTGAGCAGATGCCCGTCGGGATCAGCTGCCCGACCGCCAAGGATCCTGAGGGTACGCACTCGGCACCGGCGGGGTACTCCACGCTCGAGCTGGTCAGCTGGGCGCCGAAGGACCACGGGTTCTGGAACGTCTCCGCGGACCCCACCGATGGAGCGTCGTACGGCCGGGACGAGCGCTATCTCCAGCTCAAGGAGGAGCTCACCCAGCGGGTGCTCGACACCGCCGAGCTGATGATCCCGGATATCAGGGAGCGGATGGTCTTCTGCGAGGCCTCCACGCCGATCACCCAGGAGCGCTTCACGTTGACCAGCGACGGCTCCTGCTACGGCATCGCGCCGCTGATCAAGAACCTCGGCCCCTTCCGGCCGCGGGTCACCACCCACATCCCCGGGCTGTTCCTCGCCGGCGGCAGCACGGAGCACATGTTCGGCATCAACGCCACGATCTGGGGCGGCATGGGCACCGCCGGTGCCGTGCTCGGTCGCGATCTCGCTGCAGAGGTACGCGACGGCGCGGTCTTCGTGGACGAGGCCGACCTGACCCCGATGACCGACGACTTCGACCCGCTCCTGGCCTCGAAGCCCGGCTCGGTGATCCGTCGGGCCGCCCGGCGTCGCCCCAGGGCGACGGCCTGAGCGACCCGCCGGATCGTCTAGTTGACCTTGCGCTCGCGGTCGCCCCAGTAGGGCTCGCGGAGCTTGAACTTCTGCAGCTTCCCGGTGGCCGTACGCGCCAGGGAGTCGCGGAACTCGACGACCGTCGGCGCCTTGTAGCCGGCGGCGCGCTCCTTGCACCAGGCGATCAGCTCCTCCTGGGTCGCGGAGGCGCCCTCGGCGAGGACGACGAGGGCGAGGATGGTCTCGCCCCACTTCTCGCTGGGGACGCCGATGACGGCGACCTCGGCGACCGCGGGGTGCAGGAAGAGGACGTCCTCCACCTCGGCGGAGCTGACGTTCTCGCCGCCGGTGATGATGACGTCCTTGATCCGGTCGGAGATGGTGAGGTAGCCGTCGTCGCCGAGGCTGCCGCCGTCGCCGGTGTGGAACCAGCCGTCGGCAAGGGCCTTCTCGGTCTCCTCGGGCTTCTCCCAGTAGCCCTCGAGCACCACGTTGGAGCGGGCCAGGACCTCCTTGTCGGGCGAGATGTCGAGGCTCACCCCGATCGCGGGCGCACCGGCGCGGGTCAGCTTCGCGGCGCGCTCCATCGGGTCGAGGTCGTCCCACTCGGCACGGGTGCGGTTGATGGTCAGCAGCGGCGAGGTCTCGGTGAGGCCGTAGATCTGGATGAACTCCCAGCCGAGCTCCTCCTGGACGCGCACGACCGTCTTCGTCGGCGGCGGAGCGCCGGCCATGATGATCCGCACCTTGTCCCGCCCCGGGATCTCGCCCTCGGTCTCCTGCCACTGCGGCAGCGCGTCGAGCACGGCGGCCGCCACGGCGGGGGCAGCGCACATGTAGGTGACCCCGTGGTCGCGTACGCGGCGCAGGATCTCCATCCCGTCGACCTTCCGCAGCACGACGTGCTCGATGCCGAGGCCGGTCGCGGCGAACGGCATCCCCCAGCCGTTGGCGTGGAACATCGGCAGCGTGTGCAGGTAGACGTCACGGTCGGTCAGCCCGGCGTGGAGCCCGAAGGTCAGCGCGTTGGTCCAGATGTTGCGGTGGGTGATCTGCACGCCCTTGGGCCGGGCGGTGGTGCCGGAGGTGTAGTTGATCGCCGCGGTCGCGTTCTCGTCCGGCTCCCACGGCGCCGGCTCGACGCCCTCTGCGGCGTAGAGGTTGGCGTCGTCGCCGAGCACGAAGCGGTGCTTCGCGGTCACGTCCTTCAGCGCCTCGTCGACCTCCGGGTCGACCCACAGCACCGAGGCGCCCGACTGCTCCACGATGTAGGAGACCTCGTCGGGACGCAGCCGGAAGTTCACGGGCACCAGGATGCGTCCGTAGCCGGAGACGCCGTAGAACGCGGTCAGCAGCCGCGCGGAGTTGTGGGAGACGATCGCGACCCGCTCCCCCACCCCGATGCCGAGCTCGTCCAGCTTCGCCGCCATCCGCTTGGCGAGCGACTTCATCTCCGCGTACGTCACCTCCCCGAGGGAGGCCGCCGGCTGGTCGGGCTCGTCGACGATGCCCACCCGCTCCCCGTAGACGGATGCGGCACGGTCGATGAAGTCGTTGACGCTGAACGGGACGAACACGGGCGTTACCTCCAGGTGCAAGTGGTGACCCGGATCACTGTATCGATGAGAGGTCTCTCATGGACCCCCACTTCGGACAGGTCGTCAGGCACTATCGGAGGGTCATGTCCCGCACCCTGAAGTTCCTTCTCCCGCTGGTAGTGCTCGTGGCGGTCGGCGTCTACCTGGCCGGCTCCTTCGCGGGAGCCTCCGAGAACGACCCGCCGCCGCGCGAGCCCGTCGTGCTGCCCTCGCAGTCGGCCACGCCGTCCGCCCCGAGCACCGGAGCGTCCCCGAGCACGGACCCCTCGGGTGTCCCGGTCGTCACCCCAGGTCCCGTCGACGATGATGATGACGACGATGACCGCGACGACCGCCATGACGACGACTGACCCTCGAGCTCCCGGGACGACGCCACCGCCTCGCCGGGGGCTGTCCGTACGCGCCCGGATCACCGCCTCTGTCGCCCTCCTGGTCACCCTCGCTCTGGCCGGCGCCGGTCTCATCGTCTACGCGGTCGAGCTCAGCCGGGTCGATGCCGCGACCACGCGCGAGATGGAGCAGGAGCTCGATGAGTTCTCCCGGCTGCGCACCGAGGGCATCGACCCCGAGACCCGGGCGCCGTACGACGTGGAGGGCCTGTTGCGGACGTTCCTGAGCCGCAACGTGCCCGACGACGACGAGCTCCTGGTCGCCTGGGTCGACGGCCGGCCGCGCGCGCACTTCCCCGAGGACCCGCTGATCTCCACGGCGCGGTTCAGCAGGGCCGTCTCCGGCGTCGTCGTCGACGGCGGGACGACCTATCTCGACACCCCCGACGGCGAGGTACGCATCACCAGCCAGCCGGTGCGGCAGGACACCGCCACGGGCACGACCGAAGGTGCCCTCCTGGTCGTCTCCTATCTCGACGAGGACCGTGCCGAGCTGCGCAGCACGATGCGGACCTACACGATCGTGGCGGGTCTCCTCGCCCTCCTGGTCACCCTGGTCGCGGCCTGGCAGTCGGGGCGGCTGCTGGCGCCGCTGACCCGGCTGCGGGAGGCCACCGGCGCGATCAGCGCGACCGACCTCTCGGCCCGGCTGCCAGAGTCGGGAAACGACGACATCTCGGCCCTGACCAGGAACTTCAACGACATGCTGGCCCGCCTGGAGCAGGCGTTCTCCGACCAGCGGCAGTTCCTCGACGACGCCGGTCACGAGCTGCGTACGCCACTGACGATCATCGGCGGCCACCTCGAGCTCCTCGACGAGTCCGACCCGACCGAGGTCGAGCAGACCCGGCGGCTGGCACTCGACGAGATCGACCGGATGAGCCGGCTGGTCGGCGACCTGATCCTGCTGGCCAAGCACGACCGTCCCGACTTCCTCACGCTCGAGGAGGTCGACGTCGACACCCTCACCGAGGACATCCTGGCCAAGGCCAGCGCCCTGGCCGATCGCGACTGGCACCTCGACGAGGCCACCCCCGGCACCTGGCGTCTGGACCCGCAACGGGTCACCCAGGCGATGCTGCAGCTGTGCGACAACGCCGCCGGCCACACCGCGCCCGGCGACCGGATCGCGGTCGGCTCGGCGGAGGTCGACGGCACCCTGCGCCTGTGGGTACGCGACACCGGCCCCGGGGTTCCTGCCGAGGACCGGGACCGGATCTTCGAGCGGTTCGCCCGCGGCTCCGAGACCGGCTCGGGCGACCGGCCGAGGCTCGGCCTCGGCCTGGCCATCGTCTCCGCCATCGCCACCGCCCACGGCGGCACCGTCGGCGTCGAGGACGCGACGCCACCGGGTGCCCGTTTCACCATCACCCTGCCCGCACGCCGCGACCCACACGAAGGAGAGGCATGGCCCGCATCCTGATCGTCGAGGACGAGGACCGCATCGCGGCGTTCCTGGCCAAGGGCCTCGGCGCCGACGGCCACCAGGTCAGCACCGTCGCCGACGGGCTCGAAGGACTCGAGGAGGCGCTCAGCGGCGCCTTCGACCTGATGGTGCTCGACATCGGCCTCCCGACCATCGACGGCTTCGAGGTGCTCGACCAGCTCCGCGCCCAGGGGTCCCGGATGCCGGTGGTCGTGCTGACCGCCCGCGACTCGGTGCACGACACCGTCTCCGCGCTCGAGGGCGGCGCCGACGACTACCTGGCCAAGCCGTTCCGCTTCGCCGAGCTGCGGGCCCGGATCAACGTACGCCTGCGGCAGCAGGACAACACCGACGCCGAGGCGGGCGAGCTCCGCTCCGGCTCGGTGGCGCTGGACCTGCGTACGCGACGGCTGCGGGTCGACGGACGCGAGACCGACCTCTCCGCGCGCGAGTTCGCCCTGACCGAGGTGCTGCTGCGGCATCCGGGTCAGGTGCTCTCCCGCGCCCAGCTGCTCGACCTGGCCTGGGGCATGGACTTCGACCCGGGCTCCAACGTCGTCGACGTCTACGTCGGCTACCTGCGCAAGAAGCTCGGCCCGGCCCGGGTCGAGACCGTCCGCGGCATGGGCTACCGCTTCCAGCCCTGACCCGGGCCCTGTGCCGGCTCGGGGGTCAGCTGATCCGCAGGCCGCCCAGCGAGGCTCGCGGAAGCCGGTCGAGCGCGGGCGAGACGGTCTCGGCGATCTCGGCGGGCGCGGGGCGGTCACCGGCCTCCGGGGCGAGGCACGCGTCGATGACCTTGACGATCTCGGGCGGCGTACGTCTGGGGAGGGCGTGGGGGCGGGAGACGAGCTGGGGGTAGCGCTCGGTGCGGACCTCGGCGCTCGGGTCGCCGTGGGGGAAGGGGCGTTCGCCGGTGACGGCGTGGAAGAGGGTCGCGCCGAGGGCCCAGACGTCGCTGGCCGGGCCGACCTCGCCGAGCTCCCCGGGCAGGCACTGCTCGGGCGCCATGTAGGCGTCGGTGCCGATCTCGTGGCGCAGCGCGGCCGCGGCGGCCACCGGCCGGGCCACCGAGAGGTCGATCAGCCGGGCCGGCGAGCCCATGATCAGGTTGCTCGGCTTGATGTCGAGGTGCACCCAGCCGGAGCGACGCAGGTAGTGCAGCGCGGAGGCGAGGTCGAGCGCCAGCGGCAGGTACTGCTGCTCCGGCAGGCGCCCGTGGCGGCGGATCAGGGTCGAGAGCCGCGGGCCCTCGACGTGCTCCATCACCACGTAGGGCCGCTCGCCGTCGAGGTCCTCACGCAGGGCGCGGACGAGGACGGGGTGCTTCAGGTTCGTCAGCGCGTCGGTCTCGCGCCGCAGTGCGTTGCGGCTGGTCTCACTGGCGACCAGCCCCGGTCGCAGCACCTTCGCCACGACCGGACTGTAGGTGACCTCGTCGAAGGCCAGGAAGGCCTCGTACGACGAGCCGCCCCCGAGCAGCCGCATCGCGGTCAGCTCGGGGGTGATCGCGTCACCCTGGACCAGGCCCCAGGTGTCGGTCATCTTCGACTCAGCCCTGGGTCCGGTCGTCGGTGTTGTCGTCGCGCGTGTTGTTCTTGGTGTTGTCGTCCTTGGTCTGGTCGTCGCGGGTGACCTTGTCGCGGGTGTTGTCCCGGGTGTTGTCCTTGGTCGCCCGGGTCACGCCGGTGCCGTTGGTCGCGGTGTCGTTGCCGGCGGCGTCGCGGGTGACGTCGTCGGCGTCGTTGTCGTCGTCATCGTCGACGGTGGTCACCTGGGTGTTGGACTTCTCCTCACGCTTGGCATAGCCGTCGTCATCGACAGCGGCAGCGCTCTGGTAACCGAACACAGCGGCCGCGACCACGCCGACCAGGCCGGTCCCGAGGATCATCGGAAGCTTCTTCATCATTCGTCCCTTCAGGTTCTGCCCCGGGTGTTCCCGGCGCCGTGCAAGAACCATCTCGACCCGCGGTGAGGTGATCGTGAGACGACCATGAGAGCTCTCTCATCCGCGAGCCGGTTCGGGTCCCGGGGCCGCTGGTGGTAGGAACGTCCCGTGCAGAGCAGCGAGTGGCGCGAGATCGCGCTCAAGGTCGGCGTCCTGGTCCTCGTCGGGGTGCTGATCTCGATCGCCGGCTACGGCTACTCCCGCTCCCGTTTCCGCGAGCACGCCACCGATCAGGCCGAGACCGCCGCCAGCCGGTTCGCGCGGACCACGAGCTGGACCACGGTCGAGGCGAAGCCGGAGCTGGTGGCGCAGTGGGCCCGGGCCTGCCCCGCGGTCCAGACCCCGCCGACCGAGAAGACCGCCGACGCCCGCGGCCACCTGGAGAAGGTACGCATCACCTCCACCGACCTCACCGAGACCGGCGCCACGGTGGAGCTGACCCCGGACGGCGGTCAGTCGGTGTTCACCCTCGTCGTCACCCGCTCCGGGAAGGGCAAGGACGAGGAGTGGCAGGTCACCGAGGTGACCTGCGCAGCCGGCTGAGCGAGGCCCGTGTCAGATCCCCCGCCGGTGGGTACCAGACCGGTATGGACACCGCTGGATTCACCAACCTGTTGAACCGCCCAGGTCCGTACGCCACCGTGCTGGCCGATGTCAGCCAGGACTCGGAGAACGCGGCCCACGCCAAGGAGCTGCGCGTACGCGCGGTCTGCGAGGAGCTCTCCGCCCAGGGTGCGCCGCCCGATGTCGTGGCACAGGTCTCGGAGAGGCTGGGGACGAACGTTCACCAGCCGGCTCCCCTGGCACACGTCGTCGTCGCGACCCCCGAGGGGATCGCCTACGACCAGGTGGCCGTCGCCGAGGTCCCGAACCAGGTCGCGACCTGGGACGCGCTGCCCGACCTGGGCTCCTGGATCGCCGCCCGCGACGCCTCGATGCCGTTCGTGCTGGTCCTGGTCGACCACGCCGGCGGCGAGATCTCGCTGTGGGACTCCGGACTGCCACGGCCGACGAGCACGACCACCGTGGAGGGCGACGAGCTCGAGCACGTGCACAAGGTCCAGGACAACGTCGGCTGGGCGGCCCTCCGCATGCAGCAGACCACCGACAACGTCTGGCGCCACAACGCCGACAAGGTGGCCGAGGAGGTCATCCGGCTGATCCGCGACCACGGTCATGAGCTCGTGCTCGTCGGCGGCGACCCGAACTCGGTCGGCAGGCTGCGCGACGACCTCGCCGACCAGCCCGTCGAGGTGATCGAGCTGGCCAGCGGACAGCGTGCCGCGGACGGCGGCGACCAGGCTCGTGACGACGCCATCCGCAGCGCCCTGCTGGACCGGGTCGTACGCCGCCGCACGGCCCTCGTCCGCCGCCTCGAGGAGGCCTGGGGCCGAGGGGACCGCGCCGCGACCGGCGTACGCGACGTCGCCGACGCGTTCGTCACCGGCCGCGTCGAGACGCTGCTGATCGACCCCGACGCGCTGGCCGGGCACACGCTCGACCCGGCGGACCACCCCGGCCTCACCTTCGGTGAGGCTCCGGTCACCGGTCCGGTCGAGGCCGGCGAGGCGCTCATCGCCGCGGCGGTCCTCACCGACGCCGAGGTGTGCGTCCTGCCCGCCAGCCTGCTCGGCGACGCCCCGGTCGCCGCGCTGCTGCGCTGGTCCTGACCCGCCTCAGCGGTGCCAGGCCCGGACCTTGTCCGGCTCGGTGTCGGGAGATTCCGTGGCCGCCCAGACCTTGCGCCACTCGGCGATCTCCTCGCCGGCCGGGTCGGGCGTGCTGCGCTCGGCCGCGCGGCGCATCGAGGCGTACCAGTCGGTGGCGTCCTCGTCCAGCAGTCTCGACACCGCCGACCGGATCCGCGGCCCGAACTCGCGCACCGACTCGCCCTCGGCCGGGCGGAGCGGCTCCCCGAAGCGTACGGTCAGCTGACGGCGGCCGCCGGAGGTGTCCTTTCCGGGCCAGTTGACCCCGCGCGGCATGGCCGCGTAGGTGCCACGGTGGGCGATCGGGACGACCGGGACACCGTACTCGATGGCCAGGTAGGCGGCGCCGGACCGGAACCGGCCGACGGTGCCGTCCTTGGAGCGGGTGCCCTCGGGGAAGACGACCAGCGACCAGCCATCGGCGAGCACCTCCCCCGGCTGGGTCGAGAGCGCTCCGCCACGACGGTCGATCGGCAGCGTGTTGAAGATCAGCGAGGAGCCCACCGCGCGCCACCAGGTGTCGAAGAAGTAGTCGGCCGCGGCCGCCACCGCGGTCTTGCGTCGCCACGTGTCGGGGAGCGACAGCAGGATCAGTGGCGTGTCCAGGTGGGAGGCGTGGTTGGCCACGAAGATCACCGGCCCCTCGAGCCGGTCGAGCACGTCGAGGCCCTCGACCTGGGTCTTCACCTGTGACCGGAAGACCGCCTCGAGCCCGGCCTGAGCCACCTCCCGGACCGCTCGCGCGGCCGGCTTGCGCGACCACTCGTTGTCGAAGACCGTCGTCGTCGCCGGCGGCACGAACGGCTCCGCCGACCGCGGCACCTGCGCCCGGTGGCCCCAGCGCCAGCCCCGCTTCATCAGACGTACGTCGCGGGCGGTCTCTTTCCAGAAGCTGCTCATCGACGACACCTCATCGCACGTCCGCCAGCAGGTGCGGAGGATTGCGCAGATAGGTGATCGACGGCGACGGCCCGACGGTCGAGCTGGCCATCTCCAGCGCATCGCGCAAGGTCGACGCCGACCGGAAGCCCATCCGGGCCGCGGCCTTCGGGTTCCCGCCGACCCAGATGACGTCGCCGAGGTGGTCGAGCGCGTGCGCGATCCAGTACCACATGTAGAACGGGTGGACGCCGTGATAGGCGTTCGAGGTGCGGTAGAGGTGGACGTACCAGGGATCGGTGGCGAACTGCTCCTCGAACTTCGGCCCGATCAGCGCCGGATCGGTGGTGTCGGCCAGCACCTCCTCGTAGAAGTCGACGTAGGAGGGGTGGGTCAGGGTGTTGAAGCCCTCGTCGAGCGGGTGGTAGAGGATCGCGACGCCGCCCTCGCGCACCACCGGCTGCCGCAGGTAGGAGTTGAAGTAGTAGCCCAGACCCATGCAGGCGGCCAGGATCGGGTTCATGGTCGAGTTGACGTTGTAGGGGCCGAGATAGGGCACCCCCATCACCATCACGTCGGACTGCCCCTCGACCTTGACCCGCTGCTGCTGGTGGACCCGCTGCACGGTCAGCTCGTGCACCGGCTCGACGGCGCCGGCGGTGATCCCGGTCAGGCCGTAGTTGGAGCGCAGGTCGTGGAACATCGTGTGGCGCATCTTCTGCGGCGCCACGGCCAGTCCTCGGCGCAGGCCGAGCACGGTCGCCTGGTCACGCAGCGACCACTCCCACTCGCGCTTGAGCAGCGTGTCGTAGGGCTTCCCGAAGACCTCGTTGTCGAGCGTCGTCTCGATCTGGAAGACCTTCACGTTCTCCCCGATCAGCCGGCCCATCCGCCAGGCCGAGGAGTGCATCTCGGAGTGCTTGTGGTCCATGAAGGAGCGCGAGTGGACCATCGTCTTGGCGTTGTGGTGGTGCTTGATCGACTTGTAGGACGCCAGCCCGATGCCGACCGACTTGTGGCCGCCGTCCATCGCGACGAGGTTGACGTTGACGTAGATCAGCAGGTCGGAGGTGGCCGCCCGCTTGTTGATCTCGACGTCCTCGCCCTTCTCGGTGACGCCCATGTGCTCGAGGTTGGAGCGGTCCTCGGCGTCGTGGTTGTAGAGCAGGCCCTGCGGCGCGAAGCTGCGGAAGACGCGCTCGCCGACGATGTGCTTCATCTCGGCATCGGTCATCCGGCGGTGCAGGGCGAGCGCGGCGATGATCTCGACGTCGTCGACACCCTTCTCGGCCGCGATCGTGAGCACCTGCTCGATGATCCGGCCGCGGATGTCGGGCGCCTTCATCGTGGGCAGCGGCAGGGAGAGGTCGTCGAAGGCGATCGTCAGCCGCATCCCCGGGAACATCAGCTCGCGCAGCGGCTCGGAGTCGACCGGGTTCTCCAGCGCCTCCCGGATCGCCCCCTCCACATCCGGCACCGTCGGCAGCGACTCGGGCGGATAGACCACCCGGGTGCCCTGCGGGAACTCCTCGAGCCGGAACCCGAGCCCCTCGTGGACGAGCAGGGGCGGCGTACGGTCGTCCACCTCCAGCACGAATCCTGGGCGTGTCATCGATGACTCTCCTTCTATGACGTACGTCGGGGGTCGAAGGCCACCTTGACGGTGCCGAGCCGACCGGCTGAGTGGGCATGGTCGAGGGCCTCGCGCCAACGGTGGAGCGGGTAGGGCGCGACGGTCTTGGCGAGGCGGCACATGGCGTCATGGCCGACCAGGTCGAGGGCGGTGGCGAAGTCGCCGGAGCCCCGCGAGGAGGCGTACGTCCCGACCACCTCGAGCTCGCGGAACCAGGCCGCGGACAGATCGGCGGAGGCGGGCATCCCGGAGAGCACCACCCGGCCACCGGCGCGGGTGGCGTGCAGGCAGGTCTGCAGCGACTCCTTGGAGCCGACCGCGTCGATGGTCACGTCCACGCCGCCGAGGAGGTAGGGCGCCGACAGCATCTCCGGCTCGAGCATGAAAGCGCTGGTCGCACGGCGAATTCTCCGCAGCGTCTCGGACGGCGCGACCACCTCGGTGGCGCCGAACTCCATGGCCAGCTCGCGCTGGTGGGCGTGCTTGGCGACGACCAGGATCTCGCCGGCGTCGGTGAGCTCGCGCAGGGCCAGCGTGGCCAGCAGACCGACCGAGCCGGCGCCCGAGACGAGCACCCGGTCACCGGGCTTGATCGCTGCCCTTCGCGCCGTGTGGACAGCACAGGCGACCGGCTCGGCGAGCAGCGCCTGCTCGTCGGAGTAACCCTCCGGTACCGCGTGGAGCTGGGAACGGTGCACCGAGAGCTGCTGGGACCAGCCGCCGCCGGTGTCATGGCAGAACCCGGTCTGCAGCCCCGAGGAGATGTCGCCGACGGTGATCCGCGAGCACCGGTTGGTCTCGCCCCGCGCGCACGCCTCGCAGGCCTCCAGCCCGCGCGCGGCACAGGTCAGGACCGGGTCGACGACCACGCGGGTGCCGGCCTCCAGGTCACCGCACGGGTCGAGCAATTCGCCGACGATCTCGTGGCCGGGCACGAACGGCAGGCTCACCAGCGGCTGGAAGTAGAGGGAGGTCTTCCCCGACAGCATCCCCAGGTCGGATCCGCAGATGCCGGAGAGCGAGACCCGCAGCCGGGCCCAGCCCTCGTGCTCGACCTTCGGCGGATCCAGCGTCACCATCCGCAGCGGTGCCGCGGCCCCGGTGAGCAGCAGCGGCAGCCGGCCGCCGGCCATCTTCCCCAGGGCAGTCTTCGCCACCGATCGATACATCTCAAGCGCGAGCATCGTCACCCCTCCTGCTGTCGAGTCGGCCCGTCAAGACGGGCCGACTCGGCACATATTTTCGTCAACATGGGCCGACTCGACATGGTCATCGCCTCCCCGCAGGGTCCAGCGTGCGGCTCGCGTGCCCGGGAGACTCCCAGTCGACGATCGTCCAGTGGGCCTTCTTGGCGTGCCGGAAGAGAGGTACGTCGGGCCGGACCGCGACCGGATGTCCGACCGCCGCGAGCAGCGGGAGGTCGGAGTGGGAGTCGGCGTAGGCGAAGCAGTCGGCCGTATCGATCCCGGATCGGCGGGACCACTCGCGGACGAAGGCCCCGCGCGACTCCCCGACCAACGGCGAGGAGGCCAGGTGTCCGGTGCAGAACCCGCGGTCGTCGACGGCCAGGTCGGCGGCCTCGATGTGGTCGAACAGCGGCAGCAGCGGCCTGGTCAGCGGCCGGATCGCACCGGTGACCAGCACCGTCACGTGCCCCGCGGCACGATGCTCTCGGATCCGCCGGACCGCATCCGGGGCCAGCCGCCCGAGGATGTGCGTGGTCAGGTGCTGGTCGACGATCTCGTCGAGCTCGGAGAGCCGCGCACCGGCGTACTCCTTGTAGACCGTACGCAGCAGCGAGCTGCGCTCGGCCCGGTCCGCCCAGACGTACTTGGGCACCTTGCCGGCCATCCGGGCGATCTCGGCGGCCTTCTTGGTGCCCGACAGCTCGCCGAGGCGCAGCCAGAGGTAGGTCTCGATCACGTTGGAGGACATCAGGGTGCCGTCGAGGTCGAAGAAGGCCGCGACCCGCTTCTCGTCGGTGGGCGAGGCCGCCGAGATCCGCGGCATCCGACCGGGGACCGGCTTCTTCCGCAGCTTGCGCAGCTCGTCGAGCTCGCGGACCGGCTTGGTCACCGACGGCACGTGGATGTCGTGGAGATACTCGTGCCAGTCGATCACCCCGGTGTCGAAGGCGAAGGTCTCCTGGTCGGCCGGCGACAGCGACCGATACAGGGCGAGGGTGTTGGCGTCGACGAAGCGGAGGTCGGCCTGGGCGTACTCCTTGTAGAGGTCCAGGTAGCGCCGAAGGAACTTCAGCCGCCGGCCCTGCCGGTCGAGGTCGCGAGCCCAGCCGCGGGTGCGGTCGCTGCGCGGGGCCAGCCCGAGCAGCGTGTCGGCGACCCTGTGCACCTTCTCCCCGGTCGCCATCATCCGCTCGACCGAGGCCCCGCCCGGGAAGGTCCACTCCGGCAGCCGCGCGGCACCGCGGTCGCCGGCCGCGAACGGCTCCTTGGAGAAGTAGGCGCGCACGGTCTCGTAGAGCATCCCGAACGTCACCGGGTTGCGGTCGCCCGAGGCGAGGTGGAAGTAGGCGGGCTCACCGTGCTGGGGCGGGTGCGCCAGGCAGGCGACGATCGAGGCGACCACGTGGTCGACGGGCACGATGTCGATGGCGGTGTCGGCGGCGGCCGGGAAGAGCGGCAGCTCACCGCGACCATAGGCCAGGATCAGCGGCTCGGCCATCTTGAAGCCCTCGATCCAGCCCGGATGAGGGCGGGAGACGGCCGACTCGATGATCGCCGGGCGATAGATCGTGGCTCGGTGGCCGGCGGCGGCGTGGGCCTCCACGACGCGCTCCCCCAGCGCCTTGGTGAAGGTGTAGCAGTCGGTCCAGCCCAGCGAGCGCGCCCGCTCGGTGCCGAGACGTACGAGCTCCTCCTTCACCCACTTCTTGCGCGCCTCCTCGGCGGCAGCGGCGGCGGTCATCAGCCCGGCCCGGCCGTGCTCGCGCTCGGCCTGCTTGCGCAGCTTGGAGATCACCTCGACGCTGCGCGAGCGCTCCTCGACGGCGGCGCGCTGCGCCAGCCCCCAGGCGAGCTCGGCGTCCACGTCGACGGCATGGTCGACGGGCCCCTCGGGGATGTGTCCCCGTCGCCGCCCGGAAACGTACGCGGTCGAGACGTGCAGATAGTGGATGTCGCGCCCGGTCTCCTCGACCCGCTTGAGCAGCTCGCGCACGCCGACGACATTGGTGACGAACCCTTCGTCGACCGGCGGGTCGAACGAGACGTCGCCCGCGGAGTGCACGACGGCATCGAGGTCCTGCGGCAGCGCGGGCGGGTCGGAGAGATCACCCTCGACGACGTTCACCTCCGCGTCCGAGACCGCCTCGAAGATCGGCTTGGCCAGCAGCTTCGCGATCCGGTCGGCTCCCGGGGTCGATCCCTTCGGGCGCACGAGCACACTGAGGCGTACGTCCGGCACCTCGGTCAGCAGCAGGTGCAGCAGCGCCTCCCCCACGAACCCGGTCACCCCGGTGAGCAGCACATGCTGTCCCGCGAGCCGCTCGCGGATCGAGGTCCGGGGGTCGCCGTCGTTGATTGCTACCTGCACCAGGTCCGAGGTCACGGATGCGATTGTGCCCGGTCCAGGCAACCCCCGTGACTCCTTTTCCGGGCTCGACCTGAGAAACTGCATGGAACCCCGCAACCCGAGGAGACGTACGTGTCGAGGAAGCTGCTGAGCGTCGCGGCTGTCCTCTCGGCGACCGCTCTCGCCGGCTGCGGGTCCGGGGAGCCCAGCAGCGGCAGCCCTGGCCCCAGCCCCTCCACCTCCGCACCCGCCGAGGCTTCCGGTCCTTGTCTCTTCGAGCCCGCCCAGGTCGCTCGTGCCATCCCTGGGTCCTGGTCGCAGAGCGCCGACGAGGACGTCTGCACCTACACCAGCGACCGGGGCGCGATCTTCGTGACAACGCTGGTCGACACATCTGTCTCGGCTGGGCTCTCCGCCAGCCGGGAGGACTGCATCCCTTCTCCTCCGCCTGTGGAGGTCGGCGATCGGGCGTTCGTGTGTATCGAGTCGCACGACGACGGGGATCTCGTGGTCGGGAACGTTGCTGTCGGGAGTCGGTTGTGGTCGCTCGTCATCGTTCCTGACCAGGGGGTTCATGATGCTGAGCTCGGGGCCATGGGGCGGCTGGTCGAGATGGTCGCTGACTCGTAGGACTGCTGGCACCGCCGGAGCCGCTGGGCGGACGCGTGTCGAGACGCGGCGCACCGGTGGTCGAGCTTGTCGAGGCACCCGTGAGGAAACCTCGGTTTAGCGGCTGTGCTTTCGTTTCAGGGTTCGCCGCCGACCCTTGCTTTGAGTGTTTCTCGATCGCGCGCCGCGTCAAGGACGGGCTTCGCCCGCCGCTTCGCGGTGGCCTTCGGCCATCCTTGACCCGGCACCCGATCGAGAAAGATTTCGCCTATATCGGGGCGGCGGCGAGGGTGTGGCGCAGCACTCACGCGTCTTGTTCGCTGACTGCATAATTGCGTTCTGAACAGCAAAAACAGATAGCACAATGGTGTTCGAACGCATATAATAAGCACTATGTACGAGACCATCGACCGCCTGCTCGACGGGCCACCTCCGGGTGCGTCCGAGGGTGAGCTGGTCGACTGGATCTCTCGCCTCGAAACGGTGAAGTGTCGCGCGGAGGCGGTGCAGGCCGAAGCAGCGGTACGTCTCGAGGAAGCCGCCCGGGCACGGCAATCAGCCGCGGGGGTTCCTGCCCGGAAACTCGGCGAGGGGGTCGCCTCGCAGGTCGCGCTCGCCCGGCGGGTCTCCCCGGCTCGGGGTGCGAAGCTGCTCGGGCTGGCGAAAATCCTTCTGGCCGAGATACCCCACACCTTCAACCTGATGAAGGCCGGACTGTTCTCGCAGTGGCAGGCCACCATCCTGGCCCGCGAAACCGCCTGCCTCTCGCTCGATGACCGTCGGGTCATCGACCACGAACTCTGCGCCACTGGGCCAGGCGGTGAACCCGCCCGAGCGGTCGCGATGGGACTACGCCAACTTGAGAACGCCGCCAAGAAGCTCGCTATCTCGCTGGACCAGGCCTCCGTGGTCGCCCGTGCCGCCAACGCCGCGAAAGACCGGCGGGTCAGCCTGCGGCCGGCACCGGACACGATGACCTGGTTGGGTGCCCTCCTCCCGGTCAAGGACGGCGTCGCCGTGTTCGCAGCATTGGACCGGGCCGCCAATGCCGCCCGCGCCGCCGGGGATGAGCGGAGCCGGGGTCAGGTCATGGCCGACACCCTCGTCGACCGGATCACCGGCCGCGAAGCCGCCGGGGCCAAGCCTCGGGTCGAGGTCAAGATCGTCATGACCGCCGACGCTTTGAGCAACGACAGCGAGCAGACGGCGATGGTGGAGGGCTACGGCCCCGTCCCCGCCACCTGGGCTCGCGAGGCTCTGGCCGACGCCGACGTCTTCATCCGCCGCCTCTTCACCGACCCCGCCGGCCAACTCGTCGCGATGGAATCACGCTCCCGCAAAGCCCCCGACGGACTCGCCGAGTTCATCACCACCCGCGACGGCGGTGTCTGCAGGACCAACGGCTGTGACGCTCCGATCCGCAACATCGACCACATCCAACGCCACACCGACGGCGGAACCACCAGCGCCGAGAACCTCCAAGGGCTCTGCGAGCGCTGCAACCTAGATGGGGAATTTAGTACCCTTGCCGCATGAGCACCGGCACCCTAGAACGACAAACCAGCCCCGAGGCTGACCCGCTCGCCGCCCTGATGGCCGCGAACCGGGACCTCATCAACACGATCACGTACCGGGTCCCCACTCGGCTCGTGACCTACTCGCGGATGTCCGACACCTCCCACAGTGAGGACGGCGAAGGCGTCGGCGAGCAGCGGGACGACTCGACCGTCTACGCCGAACGGCACTACCCCGACGCGGTCATCGTCGGCCACTACGCCGACGACAACCTCTCCGCATACGACGAGGACGTCGTCCGCGACGACTTCGAGCGGATGCTGCGAGACGCCAAGGCGGGCCTCTTCGACGGGGTCATCGTCCGCGACTCCGACCGGCTCTACCGGCGGGTCGCGGAGATCTCACGGATCACCAAGGAACTGATCCCGCACGCCCAGGTGATCGCCCGCCACGAAGGCGAGGTCGACCTCTCGACGGCGGCCGGAATCTTCCGCGCCCAGATGCTCGGAGCCGCCGCCGAGATGGAGTCCCGCCGCAAGGCCGAGCGGGTCCGAGACAACGCACGCCACCGCGCCCAAGGAGGCCGCATGACCAGCAGCACGAGACCGTTCGGGTGGGCCTGGAAGGAGCCCTGCGACGCCGGGGAAGGTTGCCGCCACAAGGGCCGTCCCTGCGCCGACTGCAAGGCCGCCAAGAGGTCCCGGGATTGCGAGCACAAGACGTGGCACGCCCCCGAGGAACTCCCCGTCATCGGGTCCCGACAGGGGCTCGTCCCGCACCCGGTCGAGGGCCCCCTGCTGGCCAACGCGTACGACAAGGTCGCGGCCGGGGAGGAGTTGCGGACCGTCGGCCGCTGGCTCGCCTCCCAAGGTGCCCGAGGTGTCGGCGGAGGCGTGTTCCGGCCCGACTCCCTGCTCTACATGCTGCGGTCCCCGAGGCATGCCGGGCTGGTCGCCCACGGTCGCTACACCGAGAAGGAGGCCGCGAAGGTAGGCAAGCGCCCCGGCGAGTGGCGGGTCGTCGCGGAGAGCGCGAACGGTCACCGGATCGTCGACGTCAACCTCTGGCAGCAGGTGCAGACGGTCCTCGACGCGTCGGCGAAGCGGAAGACCCCGGGCCGTCCGGCGAACAACTACCTGACCGGGATCGCCAAGTGCGGCCGGGTCATCTGCGAGACCTGCGCGAAGGACGAGGCCGACGCTCGGCATCACGGCGGAGGCGACCCCGCGTCTCTCGTGGAGGCCGAGCAGCCGCATTCCTACGAGCCCGTTGTGTGCGGTGCCCCGATGGTCGCTGGGGCGAAGCACAACACCCGGGCGAGCGGCGAGAAGGTGAAGACCCCGACGTACCAGTGCAGCCGGTACGTGCATACTCGGAAGGGTCGCGCCGATGTTGACGAGCATGTCCTCGACCTCGTCGGGGTCTACCTCGTGGAGCACGCCGACAGGTTGGCCGCGAAGGCGACCGTCGGTCCGGGCGCGGCCGAGCAGTTGGCGGCACGGGAGGTCGACCGTCTCGGCGAGCAGATCGCCTCCTATCAGCGGCTTGCTGCCGACTTCGACCCGGCCGACCTTGCTGCGATCCTGGCCGATCTGCGGGCCAAGCAGACCGAGGCGAAGCGGAAGGCCGTCGTGGTCGCTCCTCGCCCGGCTGTGGCTGCCCTGGTCGCCTCGGAGGACATCGGGGCCGTCTGGCAGGCGATGGTCGAGGACGAGGATCGCGACCCGGTTCGTGCGGTGCTCCGCGACCTCGTCGACGAGGTGACGGTCCGGCCGACCGGGAGGCGTGGTGCCCCGATGGACGAGTGCGTCGAGATCCGCTGGGCAGCCTGGGTTATCGACCCCTCCTGATCGTCTACGTCGAAGGCCCCGTCCACCTGATGGTGGGCGGGGCCTTCCGCATTCCCAATCTCGTCGGGATGAACAGGCCCGGCGCAACGGCGGCAGTGGGCGAATTTCTATCGGCCGAGTTCGAGAGCTTCTTGCGGTGGATTAGGTCCCGTATTCGGGGGATAACTGCCTTAGGTCGGTGGATAACCCTGTGAATGTTGGGCCGAGCCAAACAAGTTAGCGAGCGCCCAAACCGGTCACAGCGTGAATTCCTTGCATAACCCATACGCCGCCCGTTTAGGTGGGGAAAGCACAGGAATCACGCCGTATAAAGCACGGGGCGGCCGACTGAACACCGGCAAGTCTCCGGTCGGACCGCCCCGCCACCAATCCCAAGTAGGAAAGGCGGTACCAAGTATGCCCGCATCCGGAACCGACCCCGAATACGGCTCGCTCGCAACCGTCGGTCAGCGCTACGGCTACTCAGCCGACACCATCGAACTCCTCGTCGCACGAGGACTGCTCACCGCCTATCGGCTCGCAGGGACCGGGCACCGCCGCGTGCGATACGCCGACGTCGAGGCCCTCCTCGTCCCCGAGAAGGAGATCGCATGAAGCCCGCGACCGCCGCGTGGCTGCGATCCCGGTTGGCTGCCCGGATCCGGCCCGATGACGACTCCCCGGCTGCCGAGGCCGAGCGGGAGGCACGGTTCGAAACCATCGACCGCGAACTCGCCAAGACCCAGCCGCCCTCCGACGATCACGCCCGGCGGCTCGCCGCCCTCCTCGGCCTCCGTGCGGGAGGTGACGCCGATGCCGCGTGACCAGCGACCGCCCGGAGACGGGAGAGGCCGCCCCTGCAAGGGCGGCCCCGTATCCCCGTCGCCAACGAAGAACCAGGCCAGCGTAACCGAGCCCGTCGACATTCGGTCCGGCTCATGTCCCTGCGGCTGCCTCCTCGGCGTCGACTGCATCGCCGACCGGTCCGCGCCCGTCGTCGTCAACCACGGCTGCCACTGCGGACCCCTCGGGCTCGACGGGATCAAGGCCGCCACTGCCGCCGGGCTCGTCTGTGGTCCCGGGCGCTGTGCCTACGACGAGATGCGGGGTGCCGCATGAGCACCCCCGCCCTCGGTGTCACCCATCCGGAGAAGTGGTCCACCGAGCCGACCCCAGAGCCCGCACACCTCGCCGTAGACATCGAGGATGGGACACCCGTGCAACCAGCCGACGAGGAGTCGAAGGAGTCGCTGCTCGGACTCGAGATCACCACCGCCGACAAACTGCGCTACCTCCTCCCGGACCCACCCCCGCCACGCATCGCCGGAGTGCTCCCTGGACGTGGCGGGGCCGTCCTCATTGCCCAGGCCGGAGCCGGGAAGACCACCATGCTCGCCAACCTCGCCCGCGACCTCCTGGAGGGCACCGCGTTCCTGGGGCGCCAGGCCGTCCGCCAGATCGGGGGTCGGGTGGCGCTGCTGTCCTACGAGATGGACGCCGCCGAACTCATCGACTGGTGCGGCTCTGCCGGGGTCGATCTGGCCCGGCTGGTCGTGGTCGACCTCCGCGACATCCCGAACCCCCTGCGCGATCCGTTCGAGCGCGAGATCCTCGCCAGGGCCCTCGATGCGTTGGAGGTCGAGATCGTCATGGTCGACACCTTCGGCCGTGCGTTCACGGGGGAATCTCAGGACTCCGCCTCCGACGTGACGGCCTGGTTCGCCATGCTCAACCAATTCACCCGGAGTCAGGCAGGTGCGAAGGAGTGGATTGTCGCCGCCCACGCCGGGTGGACCGACGGCCGGGGACGCGGATCCTCGGCGTTGCATGACGCCCCCGACTCGGTCCTGATCTACAAGCGAGACCGCGATGGCGAGACCCGGACCCTCCGCGCCGACAAGTTCCGAGGCCGCGACCCGTTGCCCGAGGTTGCCGTCGTGATGGACCCGACCACGCTGCGGCTATCCAGCGAGTCCCCGGCCCCGAGGGGCGAGACGTATGCCGCCGGGGTGATGGCGTACGTGACCAAGCATCCGGGATGTAGCCAGCGCGATATTCGCACCGAGGTCCCGGGCAACGAGAAGTCGGTGGCCGATGCACTGGCTTCACTGGTCCGCCAGGGGGTTATCGAGCGGACCCCAGGCCCCCGGAATTCATGGCTTCACACCGTCACAGACCCGAGTGGTGCCACTGGTGCCGACCGTTGCCGGCACCAGTAGTGGTGAGTGGTGCCCCCTCTTTATAAGGGGCACCACTCACACCACTCACCAATCACCGGAACCAGCGGCACCAATCCTCACCCCATAACCAGCCGAAACGAGGAGCGACACGAATGACCTCAGCCCGCGCCACCCGCAGCGCGGTCCCGTACCTGCCCGAGACGATCGCCGCCGACATCCACGACCTCGATGAACGGGTCGTGTGCGACCGCTGCGGCGAGCCCTACCTGATCATCGGGAGCGGCAGGCAGCGACGTCTCCAGCCGAACCACCGGCCCACGTGCACCTTCTATCGGGCACCAAAGCTTCAGAACGCCCCTGTGAGTCCCGACCAGGCCCCGAGGGACCCCGAGGCCCAGGACGCGCAGCCAGGCCCCCACAGGCCCGGCTACATCCGGCCGGAGAACCGGCGCTGCAAGCCCTCAAGGAGCACCACGACGCCGCCGGTCGACATCGACCTCGCCCGCCTCAGCGACCCGGGCTATCTCCGCGCAGTGACCCGCGACCTGTTCGGGCCCCGAACGCCCGAACCAGGCCCATGACCCCGTCCGACACCCACGACAGGAGCACACCATGACCACCAGCCCGCTCAACCCCAACCTCAGGGGCACCATCACCCTGCTGACCTCGACCCTCCACGACCTCGGCCGCGACCTCCCCGAGGCCCTCACCGCCGCCATCGCCGAAGCCGACGCCGCAGCCCAAGTCCCGCGCGACCTGATGCCCGACCCGGAGCGGGCAGCCCAGCGCTGGTTCGAACTACGCCGGGCGGGCGAGGACCCCATCAACGACCCCGAGATCGCCGACCTGCTGACCCGCAACTGGCAGACCATCGGCTCCGTGGAAGACCACCTCCGGCGCTTCGCCGACGACCACAAGGCTGCCGCGGTCGCCGACGCAGCAGGCGACATCGTCGAGGCGCTGCGCGAGGTGGTCGCCGAGGCGCAGGAGCCCATCACCGAAGCCCAGGACGCCATCGGCGACCGAATCACCCGCGCCGACACCGGCGGCCTCTCGCCCGACGGGGCCCGGCAGCACGCCCGCGCCCGGGAGGCGTTCAGCCGGGTCGACCTCGCCCGACGAGCCTGGGTCCTCCTCGCCAAGCACACCGGAGCCGCGACCTGGCGTCCCGAAACCGCCGAGGAGTTGCTGATCCTCAGCGACCTCGACCTCGACGCAATGTTCGCCATCGACCAGCGGGTACGCCGAGCCAAGAGGGACCCTGGTACTGCGCCCCGGGTCGAGGCGTACGACGCGAGGACCATCGTCGCCGCCGGACACCCGCTCGACCTTGCGACGTTCGAGGAGTTCCGTACTCGGCTCGCCACGGTCACCGCACAGGCACAGCGCGAACGTGACGCCGACGCCCGCAAGAGGAGCCCCCGCGAACACGACGGCATCGACCCCGTGGGGACCCCCGTCCGAGCCTGGGTCGACGCCACGTATTAGTCAGCCAGCGGGTCAACGTCACCCGGGCCGAGGTCGTGGGCATGGCCTCGATGCGCAACCCGGGATCGAAGGTGGCGAGCGTCGAACTCCTTCCGCCTAGACCCACCTGCCCGCCTCCTGCGCCCCCTCCCCGCCAGCCCCGGGGAGGGGGCGCGTCGCGTCAGAGGTGGGGGGAGGTGCGCCCCCGACCCCGCCCCGCCCGACCCCGCCCCGCCCGACCCCGCCCCGCCCGACCCCGCCACGCCCGATCCCACCCGTACGCCGCCGCGACGGCCGACCACGACGGCCGACCACGACGGCGGAGCCACCGCGAACAACCGCCCCTCAGGGAACCGAAGTGCTCCGGCAGGCACAGACGCTCCGGACCTCGTCGTTAGCCCCATCAACGCCGTTAGCCCCATCAACGCCGACGGGATCGGCAGCCCGAGGCCGACGACATGGACCCGACGAGGTGCCGGTCGTCCAGTCGGCTCGGGTTGGCGCCTACGACCGCCACAGCGGGCCGCACAACGCGCTCTGCGCGATGAGAACCGACGAGGTGCATCCGAGGCCCGTGGGTCCCGGTCGAGGCCATCAGGGAGCCAGACACGGCGAGCGGGGGGTGGGGAACGTCCCCCCACCCCAACCGGGCAGCCACCCCTCGTCATAGGGCCGATCCCTCTAGATGCCCCTGGGGGTCACGCGGCCTGGCATCAGTTCCAGCGGTGACTGCCCGAGCGGGAGGCGTCATGTCGCGCCGCCCCATGCTCGGATCCTCGGCCGACTAGGTCGTCCAGCGGGGTAAAGAACTCCCGCCGATTTGCCACGCGACGGGACATCCCGATGCCACGATAACCCTCATGCTTCTGGCCTATGTCGATGAGACCGGCGACACCGGCGACCCGGCACTCGCAGGTTCGAGCGCCTGCTACGCGCTCGGGTGTGTCCTGGTGGAGGTGAGCGACTGGCCCGAAGCTTTCGACGCCATACTTGCCCACCGCCGCCGCATCCGGGACACCTTCGGAGTGCTGCTGCGTGACGAGTTGAAGGCCAACTACCTCATCCGTGGCTCCGGCCCGCTGAAGCGGTACAACCTTTCCCCGGACGCCAGGCACCGGATCTATCGGTCTGCCCTCACGACGCTCCAGTACCTGCCCGCCCGCGCGTTCACCGTGGTCACCGACAAGACGAAGACCGGGTGGCAGGGGCAGCAGTGCTTCGAGGGCACTTGGGAGATGCTGCTCCAGCGACTCGAACGCACGTCGTTCTACGAGGGCAAGAAGCCGCTCATGATCATCCACGACGAAGGCGAGAACGACGCCGTGCGCCGAATGGTACGGAAGGCCCGCCGACACCTCACCGCCGGGCGCATGTTCGGCGGTGGCACCGTGCGGAACCCGATCCCTCACCTCATCGACGACCCGTCGCCGCGCGCCTCGAATCACTCCTACTTCGTGCAGATGGCTGACCTCGTCGCATACGCCGGGTGGCGCACCTACATGCACCCCAGTAAGAATGTGGCCCGGGTCGTCCCGCCAACGATGTGGGACCACCTGGGAGACGCGACCCACCGAAACGTGAACGCCTACTCCGGTGGAGCGCCCGGGGTCGTGGTGCGGAAATGAATAGGCCCCCGGGTCTCCCCGGGGGCGGCAAGCGCCTACCCCGGCCAGTAGGGCGCGGATCAGCACTTACGGGCCAAGGTAGTAGATAGAGCCGAACGGTGTGGCATTTCGACCGTATGTCGCCGAATCTGGCCACATCTAGCCATATCCCGCTGAATCGGCCGAAGGCGGGACCAGACGCAGTGGGGGCAGATGAGAAAGTCGTCACCTTGCCCCGGTCACGGATGCGGGCTCGCCGGGTGTCAATGGACGAGCAGGGCCCGCACGTCTCCGGTCGCGTTCTTGATAGCGGCCTGGAAGGCCGGGATGGTCTCGTTCTGCACCTTCTCGACGTCGACGGCCAGCAGGTCGCTGTTCATGGCGTGCAATACGTTCACCAAGTCCAGGCCGTAGGTCTGAAGCGTCCGGCCGATGTTGGCGAGGCCATCGGGCCCGAACACCTCGGCTTCCAAGATCAATCGGCTCAGATCGCCCATCCCCGAGTTGAGGGTATTCGTAAACGCGGCGACCTGCTCCTCGTTGGGGTGTCGCCCGAGT
The DNA here is from genome assembly GCF_042798275.1 of Nocardioides sp. NPDC057767. Lineage (NCBI taxonomy): Bacteria > Bacillati > Actinomycetota > Actinomycetes > Propionibacteriales > Nocardioidaceae > Nocardioides > Nocardioides sp. NPDC057767. Next base: position 59,991 of record NZ_JBHVKJ010000024.1, read on the forward strand.
GCACCCTGGTCGTATGCCACCTGGGCAAGGGTTCGGCCCTGGCGCTCAACGGTCGCTGCGGCCGTGAGGAGTCGGATGGAGCGGGCGGCCCGCTCCTGCTCCTCCTGTTCTTTGGTAGCTTCCTTGGCCCGCTTGGTCGTACCCAACTCCGAGAGCCACCAGCCGAGCCCGATACCCGCCGGGCCGACCGCGACCGCCACCACCGTCATCACCTGTTCAAACGTCACGGGCGCACCGTACGGCCGGGCGCTGCCCTCCGTGGCCGATTCAGATGCGTGCCCGCGAAATTCGATGAACCGTGCTCACCCCCCTCGCCAGCGCCCTAGTGTCGGTTGCTGTGACGGAGGGATCGGGCGATACGCAGGGATCGCACGCGAAGTTCAACGTCTTCGTGCGGTCGTATCTTGACTCCGATGCCGTGCACCGGGTCCGAGGCTTCATCCTGGAGAGCGCCGCGTCGCTGGAGTTCGGTATCAATGAGGTCCTCGGAGCCTGGCTGGCTTCCAACATCGAAACCAGTGACGAACTCGCCGTCAACGTCCTGACCCGCATGCCCGTCCGTGACCGCATCGCAATGCTCGATCGCCACATGAAGGAGACGGGAGCCGACGAACTGTGGCCGCTCCTGGTACCGGTACTCCAGCGCATCTATGACCTGCGCAACCGCTACTCCCACGGATGGGTGACGCGTCTCGGCGACGGTGGCATCCGGATCGTGACATGGAACCGAGGCAAGGGATCGGCGGTCGAGTACGACCCTGATCACCTACTATGGCTGGCCTACGAAGCGGAGATCGCGAGTATCGACCTGGCACGGCTGTGGGCGTTCTGGGTGCCTGCCGACCCGGTCTGGCATGGCGACGAGGCCGCAGAGTGAGAACCAGTAGGGCGAGGTTCACGACTTCTGCGATTTCACTGCGCATGAGCGGGTACTCGGTCAACATTGCGGCCGTGGACACAGCATGGATCAGCGCGGCCAGCGGATTCGTCGGCGCGCTCGTTGGCGCTGGCGCTGCATTGGGCGGCAAGTGGCTCGACGCCTATTTCGCGCGCAAGGCGGAGCGACGTCGACGGGCAGCGGAACTCCTAGAGCAGTTCTGGGAGGTCACCGAACGTATGTGGCGGCTCGGTATGGAGGCCGATGAACTCGACCACTGGATCGACGGCAACCCGGTCGGCGAAACCCGGTTCCCCGACGAGCCTCCGGTGTCCGAGCAAGACCATGCCGTTTGGAGGCGGGAGGCGTCAGAACGGCGTCTGGGCTGGACCGAGGCCAACAGAGAGGCTGGGATACTTCTCGGGCGCATGCGGCTACTGAATCTGCCGATCACCGAGGAGGCCAAAGCGCTCCGGGCAGCGTCAGTCCGCTCGTACGGGCGGGAGAAGAATCCGCTCGTGAAGCGAAAGGAAGCCCTTGAGACCTTCGAGAAGGCGGCGCAGCGCTTCATGGGCTCGTGAGGCCTGGTCCCGACCAGCGCTTGGGTACTGAATACCCCAACTAGCAATCAAGCCAAAGAAGCCCTCGGATGGCAGACCAGACCCGGACCCGACGGCAGCATCACCACCATCACACCCACCGGCCACACCTATGTCAGCCCACCACCCGACACCTGGCGGGCGAACCCACCACCCCTGTCTCGAGCCGAGTTCACGCTGCGCGACGTACTCCTCGACCACATCCTCGCGGCCTGACGCCGTGACCGCACCGTGTACGCCGAGATGAAGAACTACACGTGGCGCTTCACCACCGGCGACGGCCGCGTTCTGCGACGCCCGACTGCCCGAGCAGCACGACGTCTACCGCGACAGGCTGCGGGCCACCCTCAACGAGGTCGCGCAGAAGCTGTCGTGAGTCAGGGCAGCTCGAGGAAGACGTACTGGGCGACCTTGTGCGGGAGCTGAACCACGGGACCGCGCTTGAAGCCGTAGTCGTCGAGTCGGGCGATGGAGGCTTCGTTCGTGGCGTCCGGCTCGGCGACGATTCGGCGGGCGCCGGCTTTGACGATGACCTGGTCGATGAAGAAGTCGATGACGTCTTCGGTCCGGCCCTTACGGGCCGGGGTGTCGCCCAGGAAGAGGTGCGCGCCGAGGTCGCCGGGGCGGCGGTCGTAGAAGGTGCCGAGCTCGTCGACCTCGGGGTCCCAGGTCTGGAACAGGGCGACCGGCTCGCCGCCGATCTCGACGATGTACGCCGCCAGGTGCGGTTGCTCCTGCAGCCAGGTGTAGATCTCCTCGATCTCCTCGCGCGGCTTCTCGACCATGCCCCAGAACTCGGCCCGGTCGGCGTGCAGCCAGTCGCACAGGAGGTCGATATCGGCCGAAGGCTCGAGGTCGCGGATCGTCAGGGGCATGTCTTCTCCTCGGTGAGCAGGGACCAGTCGGTGACGACGCGTACGGCGCCTCCGCCGGCCCAGGCATCGTGCTGGTCGGTGTGGTGGGGGCTGTCGGGGTCGCCGCTGACACCCAGCGGCACGACCCAGCGGCTGTTGTCGCGGTCGGCCAGGTCCCAGGCGTAGCGCGCCACCGAGCCGCGGACAGTGACGGTGGTGCCCGGGATCCAGGCGTTGCAGCGGACCGTGTCGGTGTCGCCGGGCAGCGGAGTGGCGGGCGCCGATCGCGTGTGCGGGAGCTCGAACTGCTCCAGCGCGTGCAGCGGCCAGAAGCGGTGGCTCTCCGGCCACGGCGCCGACTCACGGCCGGAGACGGCCTTCGCCGCCTCGGTGACCAGCTCGCGCAGATCAAGGCCGAACGGCTTTTCGGCGGCCAGGATGACGTGCAGCGCACCGGCGACCCGGGCGGGCAGGCTGAACCACGGCGCATAGAGCGGCCCGTGCTCCGACGGCTCCCGCAGCGGCGCGAGCGTGGGTGCCGCGCAGATCCGGTCGACGACCTCGGCGCGCAGCGCGGCGTACCAGGCAGCGCCCGGCGACCCGTCCATCGCGCCGTCCCACTCGTCCAAGGCCTGCGGCCGCAGGTCGACGGGAACCAGCGCCAACAGCGGCCCACCGGCGCTCTGGGCGGTGTCGGCGAGCACCGCCACCGCGTCCGTCGCTTCGAGCGGGCCGGCGCCGTCGAGAAGCTCGCCGATCCGGTGCGCGCGGAACGGCGGCGCGAAGCCGGTCGCGAGCACGTCGAACTCCGGCATGCACCGGTCGTTGGCGGTCACCACGGCGCCGCCGGGAGAAGCCGTACGCCGCGGGAGCGGGTCGACCCAGCCGGTCCACTCCCCCGCCTCGTCACGCGTGGGCACCCGGCCGCCGACCGTGTGGACGACGTCGCCGGCCACGTCGGCGATCACCCAGTTGTTGACCGGCTCGACCCAGTGCGCCACCGCCGCCTCCACGTCGGCGACGGAGCGGGCCCGCAGCAGCGGCAGCAGGGCTCCGAAGCCGAGGTCGCCGAGCTCGTGGCCGGGCGTACGCAGCGCCTGACCCCAGCCCTCCTCCGGATCACCGAGGACCACCGGCCCGCGCTCGGTCTCGAGGATCTCGACCGAGACCGGCTCCTGTCCGCGGACGAGAACCGTCTCCTCGCTCCGCCGCACCGCGTCACCGCCCGGGCGCAGATCGACACGGTAGAGATCCTGGTAGTCACCCATCGCGTTCGTGATCCCCCACGCAACGGACCCGGCATGCGCGAAGTGCTGCACACCGGGAACACCGGGGAAGGTCATCCCGACCACGTCGAAGGCGTCGTCGGGATCGGTGCACGCCAGCCGTACCTGGAGGTAGACGTTGGGCGCCTCGAAGACCCGGTGCGGGTCACCGGCGACCAGGGGCAGACCGGAGCGGGTGCGGCCGCCGCCGACGGCGTACGCGTTGGAACCGCCGGAGAGGCCGCCGGTCAACCCTTCGGTGCGGAACAGCTCGGCCTCGGAGCCGAGCACCCGCGCGGCCCGGGCACCGAAGAGCTTGGAGGGGAACGAACCGAAGAGGATCTGCTGCACCCAGAAGACCGCCAGCGGCGTCCACGGCTGCCAGGTTCCCGGCGCCGGACCGAACCCGTCAGGCCCGTCGAGCTCGACGCAGGACGTCTCGGCGAGGCCGGTGCGGACCCCGTCGACGTACGCCGTCAGGAACTCCTGCGTCTCCTCGTCGAGCCCGGCATAGGCAGAACGCGCGACGGCAGCGATCCGGGCGCGGCGGGCGAAGACGTCCCACTCCAGCCCGGCCGGGCCGAGCAGCTCGGCGGTGCGGCCCTCACCCCGCAGCCGCTCGATCTCGAGCTGCCAGGCGCGGTCCCGCGCGGTGGCCCAGCCCTGCAGCCGGGCCACCTCGGTCAGCGAGGCACCCCGCACGTGCGGAATGCCCCACTCGTCTCGACACAGCGTCATGCGACCGGATCGGCGATCGGGTTGGCGAGCGTGCCCGCGAAGATGAGCGACTCGGCCTGGTCGGTGATGTCGACCATCTGCAGCGTGTTGCGCAGCTGCAGCCGGTTGAGGCACGAGTGGCGGAAGCGCGGGCGCAGGAAGTCGTAGCGCGCGACCGCGTCGGCCAGCTCGGGGTGGTCGGCGGCGTGGTCGACGATGCACGCCCGGGCCTCGGCCCAGAACTCGGTCTCCGGCAGCACCCCCTCATCATCGAGGATCGCGGCGACGTAGCGCAGCACCCCGTCGAAGATGTCGGTGTGGACCGCGAGCGCCTTGACGTCATCAGGGAAGGAGCCGCGGATCCGGGAGACCTCCTCGGGCAGCGGCAGGTCACCCATCACCGCCACCTCCTCGCCGATGTCCTTCATGAACATCCGCACCGGGACGTGGTCGCGCAGCACCATCACCAGGTTCTCGCCGTGCGGCATGAACGCCAGGTCGTACGCCAGCAGGCAGTGCACCAGCGGCCGCAGGTAGGCGTCGAGGTAGCTGCGCACCCACTCCCGGGCGGGCAGCCCGGAGGCACGGACCAGCTCGGCGGCGTACGAGGCACCGGCCGCGTCGCGGTGGAGCAGCGCCGCCATCGTCGCGCACCGCTCCCCCTCGGCGAGCCGCGGCACCGGCGACTCGCGCCACAGCGCGGCGATCATCTTCCGGTAGGGCGAGGGGGTCGGCAGTTCGTGGAAGATGTCGCCGGTCCAGCCGATCGAGGCCAGCTCGCGCAGCACGCCGAAACCGCGCTCCTTCAGCTCCGCGTCACCCTCGACCAGGTCGGCGACCCAGTCGTTGATGACCGGGGTCGCCGCCATGTAGGCGGGCGAGAGGCCGCGCATGAAGCCCATGTTCTGGATCGACAGCGCGGTCTTGACGTAGTGCCGCTCGGGACGAGAGGTGTTGAAGTACGTCCGGATCGACTGCTGCGGACGGTGAACATCTTCCCCCGAGCCGACCAGCACGATCCGGCGCGCGGCGACGTCGGCCGCGAACGTGACCGCCAGCTTGTGGCGCCACTGCCACGGGTGGACAGGCAGGTAGCGGAACCCGTCCGGGTCGAGCCCGAGGCCGCGCAGCTTCGCGGCGAACCGGGCCAGCGTCGGCTTCCCGAGCTCGGCCTCGTAGAGACGCTCCTCGTCCTCGCCGCGGCCCAGGGCCAGGTGGGACTGGTCCCGCGGGACGGCGACCCACAGCAGGCTGAGGTCGTTGCTCGTCTCCGGCGCCCAGCGGGCGTGGTCGTCGATGTCGAAGCCGATCCGGCCGTTGTTGGCGACGAAGGCGGGGTGGCCCTCGCTCATCGCACCCTCGACGCTCTGGTGGTCGGCGTCGACCAGGTCGGCCGCGGTCAGCGTCTGGTGCTCGAGCTTCCAGCAGGCCGAGGCGATCGTGGCCGCCAGCTCCTCCAGGTAGGTGGGCAGCAGCTTGTCCGGGATGCCCAGGTCGGGCGCGAACTCGGCGACGAACGCCTGCGCGTCGACCACGTCCTCCACGTTCGAGTCGAACACGGTCCGCGCCTCGCCGGTGCGCCGCACGATCGAGTCCGGGTCCACGACCCAGTGGTCGAGCAGGAAGCGCCGAGCGGTGAACGAGTACGTCGAGGACGGCCCCTTCAGCTCCCAGCCGCCGTCGGTCTCGACGGGGGCGATCAGCCGCTCGTGGCTGAACTCCGCGATCGCCTTGGCGACCAGGTGCCGGTGGGCGACCTGCACGTTCTCCGGGCGCAGGTGCGAGGCTGCGTACATCTCCCGGGTGCAGACCGACAGCATCGCGGTCTTCTCCCCGATGCTGATCTCGCGCAGCTCGACGAAGCCGGCCTCGGTGTTCTTGCGGCGGATCGGCTCGTTGCGTACGTCGGGCTCGACCACCACGCGACGGACGCCGGGGTCGGCGAAGCAGTGCCGCATGACCGCCCGGAAGACCCGGGTCGTGTAGCCCGAGACGGGCTCGCCCGAGGTCGGTGCGACCAGGACGTGCATGCCCAGGTCGCCGTCGGCCAGATCGGGCAGGTGCGTGATCCCGGCGAGCTCGCTGCGGGCAGGGTCGTAGGTCTCGACCAGGAACGCCGGCACGCCGTCGACCCGGCCGAGCCAGGCGTCGTGGTGGGGGTGGCCGGCGATGCGCGCGTACTCCGCGGCGACGTCCTCCAACGTGGCGTCGAGCATCATCCAGTACGCCGAGCGCGGGTGGGTCACCCACGAGTGGACGGTGCCGAGGTGGGCCTCGATCTCGAGCGGTTCGATCGTGATCCTCATCGGTTCTCCTCCGTAGGCTGAAGCTTGAAGCGGTCGGGGACGCCGAACTCCTGGAAGGCGACCCGCTTCTCGACCGGGTAGGGCTCGCGGCCGAGGATGGCGGCGAGGATCACCGAGCTGCGGTACGCGCCCATGCCGAGGTCGGGGGCGACGAAGCCGTGGGTGTGCTCCTCACCGTTCTGCACCCAGATCTCCCTGTCGGCGGTGTCGACCGAGAAGGTCGGGCTGGCCGCGTAACGACCCTGCTCGTCCAGGCGGATCCGGTCGCGGACCGGCTCCAGGAAGTCCGGGATGCCCGCGCGGTAGCCGGTAGCCAGGACCAGCGCCTCGGTCGCCATCGCGTAGTCCTCCTCCTGCTCCACGTGGTGCAGCGCGAGGTGGTAGCCGTCCTCGGTGCGGGTCACGCCGCGCACCTCGGTGTTGGTCAGCAGCGTGGTCTCGGCGGCCTCGGTGACCGAGCGGGTGTAGAGCGCCTCGTGGATGGCGTCGATGGTGTCGCCCGAGATGCCCTTGTAGAGGCTCTGCTGCGACTTCAACAACCGGTCGCGCTTCTCGGTCGGGAGCGACTGGAAGTAGGCGGAGTACTCCGGCGAGGTCAGCTCGAGGGTGAGCTTGGTGTACTCCATCGAGAAGAACCGCGGGCTGCGGGTCAGCCAGGCCAGCTGGTAGTCGTGGTCCGGCTGGGTGTTCAGCAGGTCGAGGTAGACCTCGGCGGCCGACTGGCCGCTGCCGACCACGGTGATACTGCGCCGGGTGACGAGCTCGTCCTTGCGGGCCAGGTACTCGGAGCTGTGCAGCGCCGGACCCTCGGCCGCCACCGCCTCGGCCGCGCAGTCCGGGACGCGTGGGGTCGTCCCGGTCCCGAGCACCAGCCGCCTGGTCCGATGGATCTGGGATCGATCGCCTTGGCCGGAGGCGGTGGTGACGACGTACGTCTCGCCGTCGTGCTCCACGGAGGTGACCTGCTGCCCGAACCGGACGGAGCCGAGCTGCGAGGCGACCCACTGGCAGTACTGGTTGTACTCACGCCGGTGGGGCAGGAAGTTCTCGCGGATGTAGAACGGGTAGATCCGGCCGGTCTGCTTGAGGAAGTTGAGGAAGCTGAACCGCGAGGTCGGGTCGGCCATCGTCACCAGGTCGGCGAGGAAGGGCACCTGCAGGGTGGCCTCGTCGAGCATCATGCCCGGGTGCCAGTCGAACCGGTCGCGGCCCTCGAGGAAGAGGCAGTCGAGCTCGTCGATCGGGTCGGCGAGGGCGGCCAGTCCGAGGTTGAACGGACCGAGCCCGATGCCGATCAGGTCGTGGACGGGAGCTGATTCGTGGGGAGCATTCATCGGACGACCTCCGGGACGGGACGACCCAAGGACAGACCCAGCGCACGGACCTGCTCGATGATGTCGAGAATGTCCGAGACGGTGGCCTTGGGGTTGAGCAGGGTGAGCTTGAGGAACTGACGGCCGTCGACCTTGGTCGCGGCGATGACGCCGCGGCCGCCGCTCCACATCTCGGCGCGGATACGTCGGTTGAGGTCGCCGACCGCGTCCTCGTCCAGGTGCGGGTCGACGTAGCGGAAGACGACGGTGGAGAGCTGGGAGGGCGTGATGACCTCGATGTCGGGCTGCACGCTGAGGTTGTCGTAGACCTCGCGCGCCAGGTCGATCACGGTCTCGAGGTAGGCGCCGATCTGGTCGGCGCCCATCGTGCGCAGGGTCAGCCACAGCTTGAGTGCGTCGAAGCGGCGCGTGGTCTGCAGGGACTTGTCGACCTGGTTGGGGTTCTCCGACTCCCGCGGGTTGAGGTAGTCGGCGTACCAGGAGGCGTGCTGCAGACTCGCCTGGTCGCGGACCAGGAGGGCGCTGGAGGAGACCGGCTGGAACCAGGTCTTGTGGTAGTCGATCGTGATCGAGTTCGAGCGCTCGATGCCGTCGAGCAGGTGGCGGTACTTCAGCGAGGCGAGCAGCCCACCGCCGTACGCCGCGTCGACGTGGAACCAGACGTTGAAGTCCTGGCAGGCGTCGGCGATGGCGTGGAGCGGGTCGATCACGCCGAAGTCGGTGGTGCCGGCGGTGGCCACGACCGCAGCGGGCACGAGACCGTCGACGACGCACTCGTCCAGCGCCTCGCGCAGCGCGGCCACGTCCATCCGGTGCTCGGCGTCGGTCGGGATCGCGATCGCGGCCGCGTCGCCCATGCCGAGCAGGCGGGCGGACTTGGCGATCGAGAAGTGGCTGTCCGCGGAGGTGAGGAAGCGCAGCCGGTCCAGAGGTACGCCACGGCGCTCCGCCTCACCTCGGGCCAGGAGCAGCGCCTGCAGGTTGGACTGGCTGCCGCCTGAGGTGAAGATGCCGTCCCGGGTCGCCTCCGGGTAACCGGCGCGAGCCGCGGTCCAGTCGATGAGACGACGCTCCATGAAGGTGCCGCCCACGGACTGATCGAAGGTGTCCATCGAGGTGTTGACGGCCGCGATCAGCAGCTCCCCGACGAGGGAGGGGATGACGACCGGGCAGTTGAGGTGAGCGGCGTAGGAGGGCTCGTGGAACCAGACCGCGTCCTCGAGCCACAGTCGGCTGACCTCGGCCAGCGCCGCGGTGCTGTCGACGAGCGGGTGGTCCAGGTCGACCTCGGCGACTGGTTCTGCTGCCGCCGCGGGCGAGATCCCGGTGGTGGGGCCTTCGAGCGTCGCGAGCTGGTCGACGAGCAGTCGGATTGCTTCGGTGATGCCGCTGGTGTACTCACGAGCATTGTCGGGGTGGAACAGATGCTCCAAGTGCGGTGCGCTCACTGGTCTCCTTCGACACGGGGGGATTAGGTTAGGCGAACCTAAGTGAGGCTACCCTAATCGCATCCCCGCCAGACAGGTGGGCCAGAGAGAGGACGATCACACCCGTGCCGAACTCCCCCAGCCAGGCCACTCGCGTGCTCGTGGGCTTCGCGTTCGCCTCCCTCGGCAACGGCCTCACCCTGCCGTTCCTCTACGTCTACATGGCCCAGGTCCAGGACCTCGGGTCATCGACCGCCGGCTGGATGTTCGCCTGGATGGGTGTGGTCGGCCTGCTCGCCGCCCCCGGGGTCGGAGCACTTCTCGACCGCTTCGGGCCCCGCCCGGTCCTGCTGGCCTCGCTGGCCGTGGAGTCGATCTCCATCGGGTCGCTCGGCTTCGTCGACGGCACCGTGCCCACGATGGCGGTGCTCGCCGGCGTCGTCGTGGGTGCCTCGCCGCTGTGGCCCGGCACGACGACCATGCTGGCCGCGATGGTGCCGGCCGCCGACCGCGAGCGCGCCTACGGCTTCGCCTTCCTGGGGCTCAACGCCGGCATCGGCCTGGGTGGCCTGGTCAGCGCTTTCCTGATCGACGTCGAGCGTCCGGAGACCTTCCAGACGCTCTACCTGTGCGACGCCGTCGCCTACCTCGCCTACGCCGCGGTGCTCGCCTTCCTGGTCCGCTCCCCCGCCCGTCCCACGCAGGACGACGCGGACGACGCGAGCGCCGGCTCCTGGGGCGAGGTGCTCCGGGACCGCCGGGCGGTGGCCCTGGTCGGCTGCGGCGTGCTCGCGGTGACCTTCGGCTACGGGCAGCTCGAGGCCGGCGCGACCGCCTACGCCGTGGACGTGGCCGGTGTGCCCGCCACCGCCCTCGGCTGGGCCTTCGCCGCGAACGCCGCCGTGATCGTCTGCGGGCAGGTCGTTCTGCTGCGGCTCACGTCGGGGTGGCGGCGTACGACTGCTCTGGCGTGTGCCGTGCTGACCTGGTCGCTGGCCTGGAGCGTGCTCGCGGCGGCGGACCTGATGCCCGTCGCCGGCGCGGTGGCCGCCGTCGTGATCGGGCTGGCGATCTTCGGCCTCGGCGAGACGCTGTGGGCGCCGATCGTGACCGGCCTGGCGAACACCATCGCCCCCGACCACCTGCGCGGCCGCTACAACGCCTCGCTCGGGCTCACCCTGACCCTCGGCCAGATCCTCGGACCCGCACTGGCCGGCTCGCTCATCGGCAGCGGCCTCGGGCACCTGTGGGCGTTCGTCGTGATCGGCGGCACCCTCACCGCAGGCCTGGTGCTGACCCGGCTCCGTTTCCTGCTCACCGCGGCGGAGGACGGCGCCTCGGAGGCCGAGACCTCCGAAGCGCCGGTCGCCGAACGGATCTGATCAGCTGGTGAACGGGACCGCCTTCGCGGCGTCGGTGTGCCAGTTGGTGCCGATCGGCTGGTCGACCTCGGCGGTGCTCGGCAGCTTCAGGGACACCGGGTCCATGTCGCCCTCGCCCGCGGAGACGATGATCTCCTCGAACTGCACGCCGCCGTCCTGCGACCCGCTGTGCGGGTTGACCCCGGCGTAGGCCTTGGTGGAGCCGGTCATCGTGATCGGGTCGCCCTCGGCCTGCTCGCTCGGCATCACGTCGCCGGAGACGTTCGAGCCGGCGAGGACGAGCGGCGCGACACGGCGCCGGACAGGGAGAGCCACCTGCTGAATCTATACAGAGCGAGTCGTGTTCTTCACGTATCCCAGCCGCCCTCGCGTGGCGAGGACGATGACGGCCGCCACGATCCCGGCCGCGAGCAGCACGGCGAGCTGGAAACGGTCGGCATCGACGCCGGGGAAGAGCTCGGTGGAGGCCACCGAGGCGTAGTTGTTGACGCTGGTGTGCAGCAGCATCGCCAGCGGCAGGCTCTGCCCGGTGCGGTTGAAGACCCAGGTCATCACGATGCCGAAGGTGAAGCAGAAGGCCGTGAAGACGAGCGGGGCGTACCAGCGTACGTCCGGCCAGCCGGCCCAGTCGGTCAGGAACAGCGGCATGTGCCACAGCGCCCAGATCGGGCCGAGCACGAACGCGGACCCGAGCGGCCCGACCTTCCGCTGCAGCCGGGGCAGGGCGAAGTCGCGCCAGCCCGGCTCCTCGGCGAGACCGGTGGTGATCATCTGCAGGATGAGCCCGGGGACGTACGCCACCAGCACGATCAGCCACGCCTGCGACGGCGCCGCCATCTGCCCACCGACGGCCTGGGTCGCGACGATGATCGAGACCGGTACGCCGATCAGGATGCCGGCGTACCAGCGCCAGCTCGCCCGCCAGCGCCACATCCCCCGGACCCAGGCCCGCAGGCCGGCCCGGCCGCCGGCGATCCCGGTGACCAGCGCCGCGCTGCCGATCGGGCCGAGGTACGCACCCGGAAGCATCCCGAGGAGCTGGCCGCCGATCATGCCGCCGGGGAAGGTGAGGTCCCAGAGGCCGAGGCCGCTGTTGGAGAGGACGTAGGGCGTCCAGGCCAGCCAGCTCGCCGCGAGGGCGAGCACGAAGAACGTGGAGAGCTGGTGGCGGCGTACGAATGCTCGTAGGCCTTGGTCCGGCTCGATCTCCGGCTGAGTCACTGGCGGGGTCGTGGTCATGGTCGTTCCCTTTCTGCGTGGGTCGCTTTCCTGACCTGAACCTAGGAACGGGGCCGGTCCGGTCGCGCCGGGCAAAAGAGCGAACCTTCGCACTTGCATCGAAAGATGCTGGCGACCGCGACCGGTTGCGTAAAGGATGATGGCGTGAACGACATGACGACCCGGATGGTGCCGCGACTGCTCCCACCCGTGGTGGTCTGGCTGGCCACGACGGTGCTGCTGGTGGTCGCGCCGGGGCTCGACTCCGCCGATCCGTCTGTCGCCGGGTCCCCGGCTCTCGGCAGCGGAGGCTGGTGGGTCGCGTTCGCGGTGCTCACCGTCCAGGCGGCGGCGCTCGTGGGGCGGCGTTCGCGACCGCTGACGGTGCTGCTGGTCGTGGCCGCGGGTGCGGTGGCGCTGGCGACGAGCCGGGCGGGCGACGTCACCAGCCTCTCCTCCGCCGCCGTGGCCGTCGCGGCGTGGTCGGCGGTGACCACGACTCCGCTCCCCAACCGGATCCGTGCCCTCGTCGGGGCGTTGGCCGGTGCCGGGCTGCTGGTCGCGGCCGGGACCTGCCTGAGCCAGACGAGCATCGGTCTCGCGGCCGGCACCGCCGCCCTCGCCGGCATCGTCCAGGGCGCGGGGGTGATCGCCGCGCCGGCACTGCTCGCCGCCACCGTGCGCGCACGCCGCGACGCACGCGAGGCCCGGACCGACCTCGCCGACGCGGTCGACCGCGAGCAGTCCGCCCAGATCGCGGCGGCGATCGCGGAGGAGCGGACCGCGATGGCGCGCGAGCTCCACGACATCGCCGCCCACCACCTGACCGGGATCGCGGTGATGACCGGCGCGGTCGAGCGGCAGATCGACACCGACCCGGCGGGCGCTAAGGAGGCCGTACGCCAGGTCCGCACCCAGAGCACCGCGATGCTGCGCGAGCTGCGCGGGCTGGTCACGCTCCTGCGGAGTCCCGGGCAGGCCGAGGAGGCGAGCGGGCACGAGCGCCTCTCCCATCTGGGATCGCTCGTCGAGGACGCCCGTCGTGCCGGGCTCCCGGTGTCGCTCTCGCACCTGGGGCCCGAGACAGCGTTCGAGAAGGTCGGGCCGCTCGCCCAGCTCTCCGCCTACCGCACCGTGCAGGAGTGCCTCGCCAACGCCGCCCGGCACGCGCCGGGAGCGCCGTGCGAGGTGGTCGTCGACGCCCGGGAACCGGCCGAGGTGGTGGTGACGGTGCGCAACGGGCCGCCGCCCGAGCCCGTCTCATCGGGCTCCCCGAAACGGCGTGGCCTCGGCCTCGTCGGCATGCAGGAGCGCGCCGACCTCACCGGCTCGACCCTCGAGGCCGGACCGACCGCCGAGGGCGGCTGGCAGACCCGGCTGCTGATCCCCGCGGCCGCGACCGCGGAGGTGTCCGGATGATCCGGGTCGTGGTCGCCGACGACCAGCCGCTGGTGCGTGCCGGGCTGCGTACGCTGCTGGGGACCGAGCCCGACATCGAGGTCGTCGCGGTGGCCGAGGACGGTGCGTCCGCGGTCGAGCAGGCGCTGGTACTGCGACCCGACGTGGTCTGCATGGACATCCGGATGCCCGGCCGCGACGGGATCAGCGCCACCCGCGAGCTCTGCGGGCCCGACGTCGCCGACCCGATCCCGGTGCTCGTCCTGACCACCTTCGACATCGACGACTACGTCTTCGGTGCGCTCGAGGCCGGTGCCTCCGGCTTCCTCCTCAAGGACTCCGACCCTGACGCGATCGTCGCCGCGGTCCGCTCCGTCGCCGCCGGCCACGGCACCCTCGACACCTCGCTCACCCGTCGCGTCCTGCGCGAGGTCGTCACCCGCCGGCGTACGCAGCCCGTGACCGCCGCCCGCGGCAGCGAGCTCCTGACCACCCGCGAGCTCGACATCCTCCTCCATCTCGCCGAGGGCATGTCCAACGAGGAGATCGCCCAGGCCCTCGTCCTCGAGGTCTCGACGGTGAAGTCCCACCTGGCCCGGATGATGCCCAAGCTCGGGGTGAAGTCCCGGCTCCAGGCCGCCGTCTGGGCCTACCAGTCGGGGCTCATCGAGCACTGATCCCGCCTCACCCCAGCTCAGATCAGGCCGGTCTCCTGGGCGACATGGATGGCGCGGGAGCGGCTGTCGACGTCGAGCTTGGTGAAGATGTGCGCGAGGTGGCTCTTCACGGTGGCCTCGGTGACGAAGAGGGTGCGGGCGATCTCCCGGTTGGTGGCGCCCCGCGCCAGGTGGCGCAGCACCTCGATCTCGCGATCGGTCAGCCGTGGCAGCGGGCTCCGCATGCCCTTGAGCACGCGCGCGGCGAGGTCCGGCGCGAGCACCATGTCGCCGGCCGCGGCACGCCGGATGCCCTCGACGATGACCTCGGGGTCGACGTCCTTGAGGAGGTAGCCGGCGGCACCCGCCTCGATCGCACCGAGCACCTCGGCGTCCCGGTCGAAGGTCGTCAGGATCAGCACCGCCGGCGCCGGGTCGAGGGCCCGCAGGGCGACGGTGGTCCGGATGCCGTCGATCCCGCTGCCGAGGCGCAGGTCGCACAGCACGACATCGGGTCGGAGGTCACCGGCGAGCACGATCGCCTCCTCCCCGGTGGCCGCCTCCCCGATCACTTCCAGCGACTCGCCGGCGTCGATCACCGCGCGCAGCCCGCTGCGTACGACCGGGTGGTCGTCGACGAGGAGCACCGTGGTCATCGCGTCCCCTCGATGTGGATCGGGAGGTGCGCGGAGACCGCGGTGCCCTCGCCGGGTGTGCTCTCCACGTCGAGCCCGCCGCCGAGCTCGCGAAGACGGGCCCGCATGAACCGCAGGCCGTAGCTCGACGACCCCGCGCCGGCGTCCTGCTCCCAGGCGGCGACGTCGAAGCCGGCGCCGTCGTCGCTGATGTCCATGCGTACCGAGTCCTGGTCGTCGGTCAGCGTGACGACGACGCGGGTGGCGCCGGCGTGGAGACGTACGTTGGACAGCGCCGACTGGGCGGTGCGGAGTAGCGCGACCTCGACCTCGGTCCGCAGCAGCGGGAGCGTGTCGTCGACATGGAGCTCGGCCAGCAGCCCGGCCTCGTCGTGGGTGCGGTCGATCATGCGTCGCAGCGCCGAGGCGAGCGCGGCGTCCTCGAGCTCGGCGGGAGCCAGGGCCGCCACGATCCGGCGTACGTCGGCGAGGCTGTCACCGGCGAGCGCCTCGACCTGCGCGAACGTCCGCGACGCCTCCTCGTCCGTGGTGCGGCTGCCGCCGGCATGGGTCAGCAGCCGGATCGAGGAGAGCGCCTGGGCGATGGTGTCGTGGATGTCGCGGGAGATCCGGGTGCGCTCGGCGACCGCTCCGGAGTGCCGCTGCGCCAGCACGAGCTCGTCCTGCAGCTCGGCCATCTCCTGCTGCGCGCTCCGCAGCGAGGTCACCAGCCGCTCACGCTCGGCGGCGTCGCGCAGCAGCTGGAGGTAGCCACGCGAGATGCCGAACGCGAAGACGCCGCCGATGACGGGGCCGAAGACGTCCGCGTAGCTGCTCGTGCCGCGGCCCAGGATGGGGGCGGCGACCACGACCACGAGGATCAGCGACGAGAAGGCCAGCCCCCAGCGCAGCGGCAGCAGGTGACCGGCGAGCAGCCACAGCAGGAACGCCAGCCAGACGAACTCGGCCGAGACCGCCACCGCGGCGGTCCAGATCGCGGCGAAGCCGACCAGCCACCCCACCAGCAGCCGGCGCGAGCGTGTCCGGGACGACAGGACCGCGCCGGCGGTGTGCCAGCCGAGGATCGCGACTCCCGAGGCGACCGCGACGGGAAGCGCCACGCCGTCGCCGACGGCCCGGCTGACGCCGATCGCGGTCAGCACGACGGCGATGACGTGCTGACCGACCTCCATGGCCCGCACCGTCGACCGGGCCGATGTCGAACCCGAGGGGCCGGTCCACCCCAGCGGCATGTGCACGACGCTCATGGGACCAATACTCTCCCGCGCTCCCCCACAGACCTGCTCGGCCACCAGATTCGCTCGCCGACGAGTGCGAAGATCGCCGGGACGATCACCGTACGCACCACCAGCGTGTCGACGAGCACGCCGACCCCGACGATCAGGCCGAGCTGCCCGAGGACCACCAGCGGGAGCACGCCGAGCGCGGCGAACACCGCGGCCAGCACGATGCCCGCGCTGGTGATCACGTTGCCCGTGTGGGCGACCGCCTCGACCATGGCCGCCCGGGTGCCGACGGTCACCACCTCCGCGCGCGCCCGGTGCACGAGGAAGATCGTGTAGTCGATGCCGAGCGCGACCAGGAACAGGAACGCCAGGATCGGCACCTGGAGGTCGAGCGCACGCTGGTCGAACAGCACCCGGCTCAGCCAGCTCCCCGCCCCGATCGCGGCCGCCGCGCTGGCGAGGTTGACCAGGAGCAGCAGCACCGGGGCCACCAGCGAACGCAGCAGCACGAGAAGGACGAGGAAGCTCACCGCGAGCACCAGCGGCGCGACCAGCAGCAGGTCGCGCTCACTCCCCTGCTTCGCGTCCAGCTCGGTCGCGACCGCACCGCCGACGAGGGCGTCCGCACCCTGGACCGGGTGGACGGCGTCGCGCAGCTCGGTGATCTGGTCGAGGCTGCGCTCGGTGCCCGGCGAGAAGGCGCTGGTCACGGAGATCTTCGTGAGCGATCCGTCGTCGGTGGTCCCGGCCGGGTGAGCGCGTACGACGCCCTCGACCTCGGCCACGGCCGCCATCACCTCGTCGGCCGCCGTGCTGTCGGCGACGATGTGGATCGGCTGAGCCTCGCCCGCGGGGAAGTGGGCCGAGAGCGTCTCCAGGCCCGCGGCCGACTCGGACTGCACCCGGAACTTCTCGACCTGGTCGAGCCCGACCGAGGTGCCGAGAAGACCCGCGGCCATCACCGCTAGCAGCGCGAGGCCACCGATCAGGCTCCCCGCCGGCCGCTTCGCGACCCGGGAGGCGATCAGCCGCCACGTACGCCCCTGGGCGCGGGCACCACCAGGCCGAGGGATGAACGGCCAGAACAGCCGGCGCCCGCACACCGCCAGGAACGGCGGCAGCACGAACAGCACCGCGACCAGCGCGATCAGCAGACCGATCGCCGCCGGGATTCCCAACCCGCGAGTCATCGGGATCGTGGCGAAGACCAGGACCAGCAGGGCGAGGACGACCGTCACGTTCGAGGCGAGCACCGCGGGGACCGTCTTGCGCCAGGCACGGCTCAGCGCCGCCCGGTCGTCCTCGCTCTCCTGCAGCTCCTCCCGATAGCGGGAGATCAGCAGGAGCGCGTAGTTGGTGCCGGCGCCGAAGACGAGCACGCTGATGATGCCGGCGTCGAACTCGAGTCCCCACAACGCCCCGGCCGCGGCCGTGACCCTCGCGGCCAGCCCGTCGGCGAGCGCGACCACGATCAGCGGGACGAGCCACAGGACCGGCGACCGGTAGGTGATGATCAGCAGGATCGCGACGATCCCGATCGTCACCAGCAGCAGCGTGACATCAGCGCCCTCGAACGCGGAGGCCATGTCGGCCCCGAACGCCGGCCCGCCCGTCACCTGCACGGTGAGCCCGTCGGGAGCCTGCGCCGCGATGTCGGTACGCAGATCCTCGATCACCTCCGCCGTCCCGGCGTTGTCGGCACCGACCGTGATCGGCACGGCCAGGACCGCGGCCCTGCCGTCCGCGCTGACCTCCGGCTCGCTCGAACCAGCCGCGTCCACCACCGGAACGAG
Organism: Nocardioides sp. NPDC057767; assembly: GCF_042798275.1. NCBI lineage: Bacteria > Bacillati > Actinomycetota > Actinomycetes > Propionibacteriales > Nocardioidaceae > Nocardioides > Nocardioides sp. NPDC057767. The sequence goes on from NZ_JBHVKJ010000024.1 coordinate 77,699, forward strand.
CCCCTCCAGGTCACCCGCGGAGAGCTCGCCGCCGCCGGTACGCGAGGCGACGACGAGCACCGTCTGCCGGTCCGCGTCCGGGAACCCCTTCATCAGCTCACCGACACGCGTCGCCTCCGAGCCCACCGGCGCGTCACCGCTCCCCGCCGGGGCCTCCGCCCCACCGAGGACCCCGAAGAGCACGCCCATCACGACCACCGCGAGCCCCAGCGCTGCCCACGCTCCCCGTAGTGAGGTCAACCTGTCTGCGAAGTGCGGACGGGCGACCGACCGCGTACGAACCAGAGAATCTGCCATGCCACCAACTTCATCAGCCGCGGCTTCGCCGATCATCGCGAACAAGGCTGAACCGGAGATCAGCCAAAAGGCTGATGTTCCAGCTTGTGCCTCAGGCCTGGTCGCCCTCCCAGACGAGCGGCTCACGGGTCACGAGCGGTGCGGTGAAGCCGACGCGACGGACCGGGTCGAACTCGGTCTCGGTCTCGGAGTCGTCGGTGTGGACGCGGTCCGGGCCGCCGGAGAAGCTGACCGACGCCTCCGGGAGAGCGCGATCGTGGTGGAGGACCTCGACGGTCCCGTCGAAGTAGCCCCTCGGTGCCGTTGGCTGCCACCTGCCGATGTTCCGACCCTGCCCTGCCATGCCGTCATGATGGCACTGCGGGATCAGGTGCCGCACTGATTTCTCGAGGACGGATCACGCGACCGGCGGGTGCAGGCCGATCTCGGTCAGCCGTCGTCCGCGCCGACGCAGCAGGTCCTGGAAGGCAGCCGCGAGCGTCGACGGCTTGCGGTCGAGCCAGCAGGCGCCGATGTGCCGCACCGCCTCCGGGTTGGTCAACGGCACCTCCACACAACCGGTGGCCCCGTGCGGGTCGCGGGGCGCCAGGCTGACACCGAGGCCGGCCGAGACCAGCCCTCGGAGGGTGGCGAGGTCGTCGCCCTCGAAACCGATCGTCGGCGTGATCCCGCTGGCCTGGGCGAGCTCCTCGAGCAGCGTACGCATCCCATAACCGCGCCTCATGCAGATGAACGTCTCCTCGGCGGCGTCCTCGAAGCTCACCCGGGCACGTGTCGACAAGCGGTGGCCTGGCGGCACGACCAGGACGAGCGGCTCGGTGTGCAGCCGCCGGTGGCGCAGGCCGGCGCCTTCCTCGAGCGGCGAGATCAGGGCGACCTCGGCGGTGCCGTCGGCGAGAGCCGCCAGGCACCGCGGACGCGAGGTCTGGATCAGGTCGACGGACGCACCCGGATGCTCCTGGAGGAACGCCTTGACCAACGCCGGTACGACCCGCTCGCCGAGCGTGCTCTGGAAGGCGAGGGCGATCCGTCCGCGCGCGCCGGACTCCTGAGCCTGCACCGCCTCGATGCCCGCCGTGGCCGCCGCGACCGCGGCCGCGGCATGGGGTGCGAGCGCCTCTCCGGCGCGGGTCAGCCGCAGGCCCCTCCCGTGCCGCTCGACCACGTCCACGCCCAGCTCTCTGCCGAGCCGGGCGAGCATGCGGCTCACCGTCGGCTGAGGCATCTGCAGCAGGTCGGCCGCGGCGAGCGTCTGGCCGGTCTCGGCGAGCGCAGCGAGGGCGGGGAGCATCGGCAGGACATTTCGGGCGGCGGCATCCACCTTCGACACTGTATGCGTGAACGCATTGTTATCGCATCACCAATGCATTGGACGCAGGGTTTCGAGCTGCCTAGCGTGACGAGGGTGAGCGAACCGGCCGAAGCGGGACACCGACGCGTGCTGATCGCCCTCGTCGCGATCGGGATGACGACGTTCGTGCAGCTCTACTACCCCCAGGCGCTGATCCCGGCGATCAGCCGCGGCTTCGGGGTCGATGCCTCGCAGGCCGCGCTGACGATCTCCGGGGCGACGATCGGGCTCGCCGTCGCCGCGCTCGGCTGGTCGTGGATCGCCGACAGGATCGGCCGGGCCAGGGCGATGACGATCGCCATCCTCGCCGCGGCCGCCATCGGGCTGGTGCTGCCGTTCGTGACGTCGTTCCCCGTGCTCGTCCTCCTGCGCGTCGGACAGGGCATCGCCCTGGGCGGCACCCCGGCGCTCGCCATGGCCTACCTGGACGAGCGGGTGAGTCGACGCCGCGCCCTTGCTGCGGGGGCGACGTACATCTCCGGAACGGTGCTCGGGGGCGTGACCGGACGGCTCATCGCGGCGCCGGTCGCCGACGTGAGCGACTGGCGCGTGGCGGCCCTGGTGGCCGGTGTCGTCAGCGCGCTCGGTGCCGCCGTGGCGGTCACCGCCTTGCCGCGCGAGCGCTCCCGCCCGGCCACGGCACGGTCACGCCTCACCGGTGTCTGGCCGGGCATGGTCGCCAACCTCACCAACCCCGCCCAGCTGGCGCTCTACGCGCAGGGATTCCTCCTCATGGGCGCCCAGGTGGCGGTCTTCAACTACCTCGGCTACCGGCTCGAGCTGGAGCCGTTCGACCTGCCTCCGTCGCTGACCGCGGTGATCTTCCTCGCCGGGCTCTCCGGGGCGGTGTCGGCCCGGCTGGCGGCCACGCTCGCCGGCCGCTTCGGCCGCCGACGCGTACTCCTGGCCTCGTCCCTGACCATGGTCACCGGCGCCGCCCTGACGATCCCCGACCGGCTGACCTCGGTCCTGACCGGGCTGCTGCTGTTCGCCACGGCCTACTTCGCCGCGCACTCGATCGCTTCGGGCTGGGTGGGACCGATGGCGACCGGCGGCGTGGCCCAGGCCACCTCGCTCTACACACTCTTCTACTACGCCGGATCCAGCCTCTTCGGCTGGCTCGGCGGCCTCGCCTTCGCCGCCGGCTGGACCGGCACCGCGAGCATGGTCATCGCGATCGTCCTGATCGCCTTCGCCGCCGCCCGCACGCTCCCGCCCCGCTCCTCCGGCGTCAGCGCGCAGACACCACCGAAGACGTACGCAGCTTCGCGCTGACCCGGCGAGTCGGCTGTCGCCGTATCGTGGACCAGCGCGGTCGGCCTGTCATCCGCCCAGGCACCACCGTCGGACCACGAACCCGAGGAGAACGCCGATGGCCAGGATCTATCACGTCAACGCCGTCACACGCCTGGTCGACCGCGTATTCGCGGCGATGACCCGGCTGGGGCTGGGCAAGTCGTACCGGCACATCCTCACTGTCCCCGGCCGCCGCACAGGCACACCCCACTCCACGCCCGTCGATGTCATGGCCCGCGACGGCGAGCGCTGGCTGGTCGCCGCCTACGGTGTCACCAACTGGGTGCGCAACGTCCGCGCCGCCGGCCGGGTCACACTCAGCCGGGGCGGCCGCTCAGAAACGGTGCACGTCAGCGAGCTGGACCCGTCGGCCAGCGTTCCCGTGCTTCGCCAGTATCTGCGCGAGGTACCGGTGACCCGGCCTTACTTCGCCGTGACCGCGGACTCCCCCGACGAGGACATCATCGCCGACGCACTCCGCCATCCGGTCTTTCGCCTCACCGTCGCCGACATCGCCGCGGAGGACTGATCCTGTGGTGGACGCAAAGGGACTCGAACCCCTGACATCCTCCTTGTAAGTCAGGTGCCGGAAGCGGCGCCCTACTCCCCCACCCTTACGCCCACTGACTTTTCGTCATGGTTGTTCATGGCTCTTCGGGACCGTTTCGAGAGCGCCGGGGACACCACGGGGGCATCGCTGGGAGTCCGTATCGCGGGGGCGGAGCGTAACCCCGGTTGGCACCTGGCCCCATTGGCGGGGGTCTGGGGGCTTGCCCCCACGCGACCCAACCGCACGGTGCCTCGAGGTGTCGCGGGGAGTGTCCCCGCCGGCAGCAACCCCTCCCCCTCCCTCGTCATCAGCCAACAACCCGAAATTGAGACCAGCTCAAGGTCGCCCTCCTCTACCGTTGCGTGCATGAGTCGCGTGAAGAACCCACAGGAGAAGAAGCGGCTGAGCCTCGAGCGCGACCGACGCCCGAACTACGGCAACAACGACAAGGCTGCTCGCAAGGCGATTCCGCGTCGAAAGGCTGAGGTGAACCGCGCGAACCGTCGTGCTGACTCTGTCGCCCTGTCGGATGCGATCGGTGCTCCGGATGCAGAGGTCGAGGCCGGAGTCGAGGATGCGGTCTTGGGTCGTCGACGGAAGGTCTGGCGGAAGTTCCCGGATCTGCGGCTGAGGACGAAGGTCGCGGAGAAGCTGGGCGATGAGGAGTACGTCGATCCGGAGTTCGGTCAGCGAGGTCCACGCGGGCGGTGATCGTCGACATGGAGAGCGAGCGCTTGGTCTACGGACTGAGCGCCCTTCTTCATTTGCGCGGCACGTAGGGGGACCGGCCGCCGGGCCGCACGCCCCCGGAGGCCGCGCCCGCGGCCGAGGCCGCCTTGAGTCAGTAGAGAAAGTTCTCACGGCCCAGTCGGCTTTGCTGTTGTGCTCCGTCGACGGTTCCACAACATATGTCCGTTACCTGATCTGCGGCACCGTGTGTGCCTACGTGCGAAAGACCAAGTCGAGCGCGCATTGGTCCTCATGGAAGTAGTCGACTGCGTAGCCGTGGCGGCGAAGCCGGCTGGCAATGCGGCTGCCTTGCAGCAGCCAGGCTTTCGCTTCAGGCTCGTCCTTGAACCCTGAAGTACTCGGGTCAGCCTTGTCGAGCGTGGCCGTGTAAGCGTCAGCCCACCCGTCTAGGGAACTTGCGACGTCAGCGGGAATGTCAATCGTCCACGGATCGATATTGTCACGTCCCTCCCAGAGGGCATGGCACTCGTAGTCAGCCATCAGGCGGAATCGGCGCACAACACAAGTATGCAGCGATGAGCGCTCTCGCATCGATGGTGCTCCTCGGGCGTCGTCGGCCGAATGACCAAGACTGACCGAGTCCGCTACCTGAACCCGCGGAAGACACCATCGGGGCTGACAGCTCGGGAGAACTCTTCCCAGTCCATGTTCGCGATGTTGAGGTTGTTGTCGACGCCCCACAGCTCAGCGGCGACACAGCGAAACGGCGGACGGCCATCGGCCAGGTCGACCACCAAGATCGGATACTCCGCGCCCAATGCCTCCTGGTCGACCACGAACATCACAGCCGGCCTGTCCGACGACTCCGGCAGAGCATGTACCAGCTCTTCCCAGGACACGCCCTGGTTCGATGGGTCATCGACGGGGTGCAGGTAAGCGCAGAACCCGTCCTCGTTAGTTGCTGTAGCCGCGGCCTTCGCCCGCCGCCAGGCGCCGTCGTTCGAGAACTCGACACGGACCAGGAGCGACTCACGGACAGACGGCAAGGTGACCATGTCACCGATTAAACCCGAGCACGGTGCGACTGCGGCCTAGGACCGAACACAGCGGGCCACGGTCCGCTGACCCTCAATCTCCTAGGCGGACTGTCAACCACGTCCTGACACAGATCCGTCAGGAACCTTCCGCTTCACGACACTGCGTCAACTCACGTGAGCCTCACTCTGTGAGCTCGACGTGGTACCGGCGAGCGAAGTCGGACTTAAGGCGGTCTGCGCACTCAGCCATCACTGCGAGCCGCCGCCCTTCCTCCAGGGTTTCGGCCCGCTTGACCTCCTTCATGATCCGATGGAACGTGCCCTCATCCATCCTTCGTGAGAGCTGAACGCCCAGGACGGAGGGGAATACGTTCGCGAAGGTTCGACGAACCTCCGTAGCCTTCGGAGCGAACGTAAGGAAGTTCAGTAGGAAATCTGGTCGCATCATGTAGCGCGCGCCGTGGTGCTCGTCCTCTAGAAACCGCGAGTGCCGCAAGATTCGAGTCTCGTTTGTGAGCCACCATGTGCGAAACCCGAACTGGTTTGCTTGCGAAGTCTCGCGTTGAGCCTTGCGATGACCGTAGACCGAGCACGCGAGCAGGGCATCATTCATCGCCAACTCCTCCTTGTCCTTCGTCTCCAGAAGGTTCGACGTAAGCTCCGCCACCTGGCCGGGATCACTAAGGTTCTCGAGCGCCTCGCGCGTTCTATATTCCATCGAGAATGTCGCCTGTAGGTATCGACGAATCTGATCTTCGGCTTCGGGCCGGAAGAGAGACGAGTGATTGCAAAACTGCTCAACAAAGCCTGGCCACGTCGCAGGTCCGTCAACACCCACCCGATTATAGAGATAAGCGCGGACAAGAATTTTTGGGACCTCGCGGATTAGATCAGCATCAAGGCGGTGCTCCACACCTTCGATGTGATTTCTGAACTCCAAGTCGGAAGATCTCAGGTTCCAAACGACCTCTTCGAGAACTGGCTGGGTCAGTACCAACGTCGCTCCGCCGGCAGAGGCCATCAACAGAACGTTACGAACTAACTGGTCCTTAGGATCTAGATAGCGCTCACTAAGCGCTCGCACCAGGATGTCGCTTCCCACGTAGAGATAGAAGTCCGCCGCCATCTTTTCGAAGTAGCTGACAAGGCGTGGCTCATTCCTAAGTGTGAACAGCAATGTGTATGTACGCGCCAGTCGCCCAAGATACTTCCTTTCGTCGTCGGAACCGCGATAGAGGCACTCTCGTGCGATCGTGAGACAAGTCCGCGCCAGTTGAATCGATCCTTCGCCCGAAACTCCCCTATCCTCGATTGCCCGGCGGACCGCGTCACCGATCTTGACGTACTCCGAATCAGACTCGGTGGAAACGAAGTGGGCAAACTCAAGGCCCTCCTCCTCGAACGCAAGTTGGAATGCTCGCAGCGTCGTCTCAGCTGCAATCGTCCCTGCCTCATCGGAGACCAACTGGTCGGGCATCTCTCGAGCTCGATCTTCGAAGCGCCGCAGCACACGAAGCCTCAGGGCCTCATCTTCTTTGTTCTCGTCGGCAATTCGTTCACGCGTGCGGAGCGGGAGAACGTACCGGTCGCGATCTCGGTGCCAGTTGACTTGGCGGCCACCCGGATAGGACTTTTTCGACAGAGCGTGAAGCCTAGCCTCGATTCTTCCTTCGATCAGAGTTCGCGCAGACGGAACGTGCTCATTGATCCGATCGAGGACATCTTCCGCCGACATAAATATTTCGGCGTCTGGATCAGTACCTTCTAGCGCCCAGATCGCCAAACTGTCAGTCACAGAGTTAATGAGCGATATATCGCCGTCGAGCTTGTCGATCTCTTGGCGAAGAAATACGTATACCGCTGGACTAGTGACATGCTTCGAGTCGCCAATAACCTTCGCAGATCCAACCGAGCGCAAGAAGTCCGTTTCCGGAGCAAGATACTTGTCATATGCCGAAACTGTGCTTGCATGATCGTTTATGTGCGACCGAATGTATGCGCCGTCACGAATTCTGATCACGACGTCGAGGTCCTCGCCAAGCTTGTCCTCGAGCACATCGATCGCCGGAACGACTCTAGACGTAAAGTAGGTCATGAGTTTGGGCTCACGCCCAAATTCCCGCAACCGTTCCACGGTCGCCTTTATCTTTGCTCGCGTATCAGCCTGAACGCTGGATTGGTAGAAGTGCCCAGCACGACCTCGACGCTCGTTAACGATGTCACCGCCGAACGCATCTGCGCCACCGTCATGAAGGCCCCCGAGAGGGGAGTACTCCACGCCGAGCAGCGCCGGGAAGAATGCATTGGCAAACTTTTCGAACTGTGTGCCCGAGATACGTGAGAGCGCAATATCGACGAGATCCGGGTCGATTGACATTAGCGGCTTGTCCAATCGGATTGGGTTGCAGCAACTGTGCCAAATATTGGCTGGCCAGATTTCTGCGTACGCTAGCCGCTACTCCCGGATTGTTCCGATAAACGCCGCAACGACAGTCGCATATCATCCAAATTGGCTATAAGTGGGCCTCGATCGCAGATTCGTGCCCCGCCGGCCTTGCGGACGTTGTTGCCCAGGTACCTTAGATAGGCGATAGCGTGTGTCGGGTGTCTGACGCATTGAGTACTGCACGTGACGAGGCCCGCCGGTTGATTGAACCTTTGGGTCTGCGGTGGCGCCATCTGGCCGCGGTTGGGCGGAAGGCAGAGGACGTTGGGCGGCGTCTCGGCCTGGATGTCGACCTGCTGGCCCCTGCTTGCTGGCTTCACGACGTTGGGTACGCGCCCGATTTGGTGGACACCGGCATGCATGCGATCGACGGTGCGCGGTACCTGCGCCACACCGGATGGGATGAACGGATTGTGTCGATGGTGGCGCATCACTCCTGCGCGATCCTGGAAGCCGATGAGCGAGCGCTGGTCGATGAACTGGCGGAGTTCGAGCGGCCTCCGGCGGAGTACGAGGATGCGGTGTGCTTCTGCGACATGACAACGGGTCCGTCAGGCGCGACGGTAAGCGCGCGCGAACGCCTCGAAGAGATCGAGGTTCGTTACGGGCCGGAGGACCTCGTTACGCGGTTCATCCGGCGGGCTCGGCCGGAGATCCTTGCCGCAGTGGCGCGGGTAGAGGAGCGGATCCGGCTCGCCGAGTCGGCGTGATCAGCTGGCGGCTGTGATCTGGTCGATGTGCGGCCACCGCTCGTTGAGCGCCCAGTCGATACGAACGCGCTGGCTGCGGTCCATCTGGAGGCTTGGAACCTTCTCAGGGTCGACCCACTCGACACTGAGGCTCTCCTTGCTCGGCGTCGGTTCGCCGGCGAGGTAGCGGCCGGCATAGATGACGGTGAACTCCTGGCGGACCTCACCGTCTGAGGTGTACTCGATCCGATGGAGCGGGTCGGTCCAGATGCCAACTAGGTCCGTGATCGCGACAGAGATTCCAGTCTCCTCAAGCGTCTCCCGAGCTGCGCACGCGGTGAGGGATTCGCCGGGGTCCATCGCTCCGCCAGGCATTGACCAGTTGCCGTTGTCGTCGCGGCGGATAAGCAGGACTCGCCCGTCCTCGTCGCGCACGAACGCTCCGGCGCTCGGTTTGATGCTGTTAACCTCCGGCGCAGCGGGGTCGTCGTACCAATCGATCCTTCGGCCCATGCCCAACAGGCTACGACTCAGGCGGGCGTGGCGTCCTTCCAGACCCGGTCGAAGGCGGCGGCGTAGTAGTTGAAGAGATGCGCATCGGCCGCTCGCTGGTAGTGGAAGACGGGCGAGTCTTTCGCCGGCGCACCGTGGGTGTGCGTGTTCGCCAGGACCTCGTCGTCGAAGCGGTAGAGCGATACGTACAGCGGGGCGCTCTGCTGTCGTACCTCCACGCCGGGCAGGTTCTTGACCTCAGCGAGGTACTCAAGGGTGGATCGCGCCCGCTCGGGAAGCGCCGGCAGGCCCTCGTTGAGGCCTCGCAGGCGGACGGCTTCGCTCTCCGGGTCACCCAGCGCGATACGGACCTGTCCGCCGGCCTCTGAGATTCGCTCGATCTCGGCGGCGAGTCCGTAGACCTCGACGAGGAATCCGCCGGAGTAGGCGAGCACGTCTAGGCGCTTCGAAGTGCGCGTCAGCAGGGAGCGCCACACATCGCCCGGGACGCTCTCTCGACTCGGCCAGAGCTGCACCAGCTCGGACTGGGCGGATGACGCAGCTCGAGAGTCCAAGAGCAGTTGAGGCCACAGGTGGGTCTCCTCGTAGCCGAGGGCCTCCGCGACGCGTGCACGGGTTCCTGGGTGCGGGACGCGTCCCTGACTGATCCAGCGCTCAACGCTCTTCGGGTCGACGCCTACGGCGCCGGCCAGAGATGCGGCCGTCATGCCTTTGTTCGTGAGTGCCGAGCGGATGCGCTGGTTCGCTGCCATGTCTCCATTCTGGGGCAAATGTCCCCAAATGTCCACGGTTTGGGGTGAAGACGTCCCCCGGTTTCACGGGTCAATGGATACAAGCCGGAAAAGGTCCGGCCAACCGACACAGGAGAACTAGCAATGGCGATGAAGCAGCGTTTCGCAGTCCAGCACGGTGACGTGTTCCCGCAGGGAGCGTTCCTCAAGGGCGAGGTCGAGCCGGTCCTCGACTTCGACGCCGGCAAGCGCGCCGATGGGTCGATGCCCCAGCAGCTCGAGAAGGAGACGGGGCTGCCGGTCTGGCAGGTCGTGGTTCTCGATGCCGACGACGCAGTCGGGAAGAAGGACACCGCGATCACGGTCAAGTTCCTGGCCAAGCACCAGCCGGTGCCGCCGGCCAACGACACCCCGTTCCCCTGGACCCCGGTCGAGTTCGTCGGCCTGACGGCACTTCCGTACGTGGAGTACACGGGCGGGAAGAACCGTGAGGGTCAGGACCGGACCCGGATCACCTGGTCGTACCGGGCTGAGTCGATGGTGAAGCCGGGCGAGAACGCCGCGCGTAAGCCTGCTGCCGGTGCTGCTGCCGCTAGCTCGAAGGCAGCGTGATGAGCGCAGATCAGTGGACGGCAGACACGTTGGTTGGCTGGATCACAAAGTCGTTGACAGATGGTGCCGGCCAGCCGGTCTCTCTGGCCGAGGCCGTCGGCGGCATCGGGTACCTCGAGGGCGTCCACCAGACCTGCCTGCTACTCAACGCGTCGCAGACCTGGGACGAGGTCGCTCGTCGCCTGGTCGAGGCCGGGGTGCTGGAGATGGGGCAGCGCCGTTTCACCAGCGGCCTGGCCGAGGTCACGGCGTCATGAGCGTCTACCTGGTGTGGATCGGTGACGGATCGGGGCCGGCGCACTACTCGGCTGCGATCACTGCCGACACCACCTTGTGCGGCCTGCCGAACTACGGCCGCGCCTGGTCGTGGGATCACCCCGATCTCTCGACCCCCGTGTGCCCGGTCTGCCGCACCAAGGCGGCAGTTCAGACAACACCCCAATGACTCCCGCCTG